>JASFRI010000048.1:0-16584 GCA_050115015.1 Acidobacteriota bacterium | reverse complement strand
TGGGGCTCGGCGATCCGGAGCACTACCCTGGCGCTCGCGGGGTCGGGTACCCGGAAGGGATTGGCGGGCTGCGGCACGCGCCACTCCGTGATCACGGCGTGATGGTCCGGCGTTGCCCCGACCGAGGGGAAATCCACGTTCCCGCCGGGCGGCTCGGAGGTGTAGGTGTACAGCCGCCCGTTCCGGGTGAACTCCGGGTGGAAGGCGAGGCCCAGCAGGCCGCGCTCGTCCTGGAACGGCGACAGGGAGACCAGGCGCGCCCGGACGTCCAGGTAGATCCGGCTTGCGCCGGTCTGCAGGTCGAACTCCCAGATCTCGCCATCCTGGTCCGTGACGAACAGGAGGCGTGCCGGCAGACCCGGGGCGAAGGTGCCCCAGTTCGGGGCCGACAGGCCGTCGGCGACGGGCTCGAGGCGCACGATCAGCTGGCCGGGGACGATCGGATCGGGGATCGGGCCCGCCGCCAGGGGCGAGATGAGCGTCAGGAGCAGGCCGGCCGTGAGGGCTGCGAGGGGGAAGCGCCGGTACATCATGATGCGTTCCTCCGTTTCTCGAGCGATCGGGATGCCGGAGTTCGAAATGTACGGTGGACCGCCGGGGATTGCCAGCCGGACCCCGGTCGCCGGGCCCGGGCGGGGCGGACTACTTCCGGGGCTTCGGTCCCTTTTCCGGAGGGATCGGCGTCGGAAATGCCATCAGGTTGCCGTCCCCCGTGGCCTTGGCGATCCGGCCGACCCCCTGCTGCTCGACCTCGTCGATCCGGATGATCGCGTGCAGCGGGATCAGCGTCCGGGTGACACCCTTGAACTCGTTCTTCAGCGCGTCCTCGGACGGGTCCACCACCACCTGGGACCGCTCCCCGAAGAGAAGCTCCTCAACCTCGATGAATCCGAAGATGCTGCCCTGGGCCACCCCGGACGCATAGACCTCGAACAGCTGATCGTGGTTCCGGAAGATGATCTTGTAGACCTTCTTCTTCGGCATGGACCGTCGTCTCCTTCCCGGCGCCCTCAGGATTCTCCCCGGACGAGCCCGCGGGCGAACCGCCGCATCTCCGCGGCCAGTTCCTCCAGCCGTTGCGTCACGTCCTCGTCCACCAGACGGCCGTCCTCGAACGCCGCCCCGGTCGCGTAGACGAACCGGGGCACGATCACGCAGCGGAAGTCCAGCATGAGGGAGCTTGCCAGGCCCATGACGGACATGTAGGAGCCCTGCCCGCCGGCGGCGCATACCAGCCCGATCACCTTGTCCGTGAATTGCTGCCCGACGAGGGCCACCATGTTGCGGGTGGAGCCCCCGGTCTCGTAGTTGTAGATGGGCGTCGCGATGGCGATGGCGTCCGCCCGGGCGACGGCCTGCTGGATCCGGGTCACGTCCGGGTGAGCGTAGCAGGCGCCGGCGTCGCAGAGGGGGAGATCGAGCTCCCGCAGATCGACCCGCTCGACTTCGTCTCCCTGGGATTGGACGGCGACCTCCAGCACCTTCGCCATCACGGCACTTCGGCTCTTGGGGGAGAGGCTGCAGGAGAGGATCAGCTGGCGCATTCCCGGTCCTCCTTGCGTGCCGCCCCCGCGGGGGCGGGACCGTGGGATTCTAGCGGTCCGCCGGGGCCGGCGCTACCGCCGGTCCTCAACGCCCCCGGGCTCACAGAGGAACTCCTCCCGGGCCAGGACGCGGCCCGAGGCATCGCGGGCCTCCGCGGCCCAGCGCCCCTCGGAGCCCTCGCGGAGCGTCTTGCGGCTGGAGACGCGCCAGTGCGGCCCGCCGACCGTGAACGAGAGCGTCGCGACCTCTTGCCCCTCGTGAATCCAGACGTGCCGGACCTCCTCCCCCTTGCTGCCGTCGACGACGCGGGTCCAGAACCATGCCACGGAGCCCGGGGCGAAGCGGTCGGTGCGCCCCACGAGGATGCGATCGACCACTCCGGTCCCGACGCCGGACTCCGAGACCCGCATGGCGGTCGCGGCGGGCGGCGGCGCGGCGGACTCCGCAGGTGCCGGCCTCTGCCGCGCGGCCGCCTCCGGGGCGGGGAGGGTGTCCGCGACAACCGGCGCGGCCGCCTCCCGGGCGGGGGGGCCATCTGCGACGGAGGCTGCGGGCTTCTCCGGAGAGGTGGCTGTGGATAGGTTCCCGGCCGGCTCCTCCGCGGCGTCGGGCCGCACCGGCGCGTCGATCTCCCGTGGGGCTTCCGCCGACGCGCCCGCCCCTGCCCCGGCATCCGCCGCCCCGGACGTCTCCGGTGACGGGCCGGACCGCAGCCACAGCCATCCGAGCAGGATCGCGACCACGAGCAGGCCCCCGGCGGCGGCAACGGCCCAGGGAGGGAACGGGAGGCCCCGGATCGGGGAACCGCTACGCGTCTCCACGGCGCGAGCGATCTCCCGGGTGATCTCCTCCGCACTGGGGGTGGCGGGGCCACGGGACTTTTCCTCGGCGGCGTAGTCGGCCACGGCGCGCTCGCTGTCGAGCCCCACGAACTCGGCATAGGCGCGCACGTAGCCGCGGTTGAAGATCGGCCCGGGTAGCCTCTCCAGGTCCCCTTCCTCCAGGGCCTCCAGATGGTGCCGGGCGATCTTCGTGGCCTCGGCGACGTCGTCGAGGTCCAGACCGCGGCTCTCGCGCTGTCGCTTGAGTTGCTGACCGAAGCTGCTCATCCCGGGCTGGTGCTCCGTCGCGAGCGACCCGGAGGGTCACCCTCAAGGGCAGTCGACGTTCACGATGGATCCCTGTCCGTCGGTGTCGGCCGGACGTGGCATGCCGTCGGAACCCGCGCCGTATGGACCCGGAAACACCCCCTGGGTGTTGGTGCGCTCGGCGAAGACGACCCACATGCCTTCCACGAGCAGGTCGGGGACCAGCGGCGTCCACCGGACGGTCCCGGCGTCGACGGGGCTCCAGGTGCCGACGCTGTTGCTCTCCAGATCACAGTAGCGGTGCGTGTAGTCGCCGGAGAGGATCGCCCCGACGGAGTCCGCGACGATCAGATTGTACTCCACATCGGGATCCGGCAGCAGCCCGAATTCCAGCGTCGCGGCGGCGTCCACGCCGAGCCGGAAGGGGACGGGGGAGCCGGGGGGGCTGACCTCCCCCGGCGTGCAGGGCGCGCACGCGGCGGCGAAGCTCCCGGTCTCCCCGGAGCATCCCGCGGTGGTGCTCACGCTCAGGGTGAGGGACTGCAGGCAGGCATCCCCCGACAGCGCCAGCATCCGTTCCGTGCCGACGATCTGGCCCCCGCCGTCCCGCCAGGTGTACGCCGCGAAACCGTCGCCGGCGTCGAGGACCGCATCTCCGACCTCGGAGCAGACAGGTGTGGGCGACTGGGAGATGGCCGGCACCGGTGTCGGCGACGCCGTCACCTCGGTGCTCGCCAGCGACAGGGCCCCGGTCAGGGGATCTCGAGCCTGGACGGTGTAGATCTGGTCCTGGTCCGGAAAGTCGACGACATCCGGATCCGGCGACCAGTCCTGCAGCACGCCGGCGTTCCCCTCGAGACGGTACTCGAGCGTGCCCCCGCAGTCCTCTCCGGCGAACAGGCTGCCGATCCCCGAGACCGTCACCGGTTCCCCGCCGCAGACCGGGGAGGGTCCGGCGGTGATCGCGGCCCCCACCTTGCAGGGCACGGGCTCGCAGAGCACCGCGGGTGCTCCCTGGAGGTTCAGCGAAAAGGCCGTGATCTCCCCGGCGATCATGTTCCGCCGGTCTGCGACGTGGAGCGTCCAGTCCCCGGCCACCGGTTCCCCGATGAAGTCCCCGAGGGCACCGGGGCCGTCCGGGACGGTCAGCGTGTCGTAGACCGTGTCGATATCGGCGGTGTCCCCCCCGGTGCGATCGTGGAGCCGCACCACCGTGCCGAGGGGGGAGAGGAGGTCGACCTCGAGGTCGCTGATCCGGGCGTGGGAGATCGTCACCGCGACGTCCAAATCCGCCACGTCGAAGGTCTCGCCGATGGGGATCACGGAATCCGCCCCGGCGGCGCTGTTGTCCGGGATCGGAACCGGGGCGTCGGCGGCGGCAAAGTCGCCGGACGGGGTCCCGAGCGCGCCCAGGGGCAGGGTGATGGGGAACTGCGACGGGCCGTGATCGGCGGCGACATCGAGCTGCAGGTCCATCGACGTTCCGCAGGGCACGCTTCCGTCGACCGCGATGCGGAAGTGGGGGCTCAGACTCGTCCCCACCTGACTGGGCTCGATCGGGGCCCAGGCCGCCCGGTCCTCCAGAAGGCTCACCCCCGGCGTCGTGGTGGAAAGCTGCGCGGAGATGCCGGTGGCGGCGGTGCTGCCCACGTTGCGGAGGTCGACCTCCAGCGTGAGCACCTCGTAGGGCTCCGGGACGCCGTTGCCATTCCCCAGGACCACGTCGCCGACACGGGTCGCGGCGACCTCCAGCTCCGCCACGCCGGCGGGCCGGATCGCGGCGGTCAGGTGGGCATCCGGGACCGTGGGGTCGTCGGGGGTCAGCAGCACCTCGCCGAAGGCCCAGGTGCCCACGGCGCCCGCCGCCGCGCCGATCCGGATGGTCAGGGGCTGGCTCCCGCCGGGGCCGAGGGTGAACATGGGGGGCTGGACGTCGAACGTCATCCACGCCGGCCCGCTCCCCGATGCCGTCCAGGTCACGCTGGCGGGGAGGGGGTTCGTCACCGTGCGCGAGAACTCGCAGAACGCGCCGCAGGCCCCATGGGTCAGGCTCGCGAGGTTCAGGGCTCGTGGGTCCCCCCCCGTGGAGGGGTTCGCCGCCAGGAACGCGGCCTGGGCCTCGTCCAGCACCAGCCCGGCCTGCACCGCCCGGTCCACGCGCACCCGGCCGCCTCCCATGTCGTGGGCATCGGCGGGGGAGACGCCGTCCTCCTTCCGGACGTCCCGTGTCGCGGTGGTCATCAGGGCGGACTTGATCGCCGCGGGGCTCCAGCCCGGATGCGCCGACCGTACCAGCGCACCGGCGCCGGCGGTGTGCGGGCTCGACATCGACGTTCCGCTGAGAAAGGCCAGCTCCAGACCCGAGTAGGGTGGCAGCCCCGGCTCGTCCAGGAAGCCGGCACGGTACGCGGCGAGGACGTTCACCCCCGGGTTCGTGACATCCGGTTTCAGGACGTCGAAAGAGACGTTCGGGCCCCGGGAGCTGAAGCCGGCCATGACGTCCGCCGCGGAGGGGTTGAGTTGCATCGTCCCCGGCGTGATGGTGGCCACGTGCCCGGAGCCGGACGCCAGCCAGGTCCGCAGGGCATTCCCGGCGGTCACATCCACGTGGATCGCCGGCAGCACGTGGGCGTCGTCGACGAGGTTCGTGGCGCCGCCGCTCACGTTGGCCAGGACGAACCCCCCGGCGCCGCCGGCGAGGACGTTCTGGCCCTTCATCACCCGCGCAAGGTCTCCGCGGTCGCAGACCACGATCTCCCCGCTGAAGGTACCGGGGGGGAACGGGTGCAGGCACTGCTCGGGGTTGGGGTCCCCGTTGACGAAGTCGCCGGCATACACGATCGGGGCAGGCCCGTACCCCTGGGTCCGGCTGAGTCCCGACGGCGCCGCCGGCGGGCTGCCGCCGCCGACGAGATCGATCAGGGCGTTCTGGACGTTCACACGGTCCATCGTGCTCGCGCCCACGGTGGTCACCCAGGGCGCCAGGTGCCCCGTGGTCGAGGCCCCGGGGCCGGAGTTCCCCGCGCTGGCGGCGACGAAGATCCCGGCGCCGAACGCGTTCAGGAAGTAGCGATCGATATCCGAGAAGCTCCAGGGGGAGCCCCCCCCTCCGATGGAGTAGTTAATCACGTCGACACCGTCGAGGATGGCACGATCCACGGCGGCGGACGTGGCGCTGAACGGGCACAGGCCGAGACCGGTGCCCGGATCCACGTAGCAGGCGTCGTAGGTGATCAGGTTGGCGTGGGGCGCCACCCCGGATATGTCCGGGATGCCGTCGCCGCTGTAGTCCACGCGGTTCCCCGCGGCGGTGCTCGCCGTGTGGCTGCCGTGGCCGTCGCTGTCCTCCGGGCCGTCGGCGTCCACCGACACGGCATCCACGAAGTCCCACGCGCCGATCAGCTTCTCGTTGCAGACGTAGGCGGGACTGTAGCTCGGGTGCCCCGGATCGCACCAGCCGACGTGCACGCCGGGCCCGAAGGGGTTGACGAAGACGTGCCCGTCCACCGGGTCGTCCGCGAACGCCGGATGTCCCATGTTCACGCCGGTGTCGATGATGCCGACGATCACCCCCTCCCCGAGAACCGCCGTTCCCAGGGCCGTGCCATCCCAGACATCCCCGGCCCCGATCAGCGTCGGGCCACGGTCCGTGTCCAGGGGCAGGTCGTGATCCTCCACCACCTCACGCACGCCCGGCATTGCCGCGATCCGGTCCGCCTCGGCCCCGCTGATCCGCAGGGCCAGGCCGTTGGCGCCCCCCCGGTAGCGGAACACCACCTCCGGGCGGCGGCCCAGGACGGCCGCGAAGCGGTCCAGGTGGTGGTCCTGCCGGGCCCGCAGCCAGGCCAGGTAGCTCCGGCTCGCCTCGCTCCGGGGGTCCAGGCGGACCGTGCCCAGTGCCCGCGGTGAGGTCGGCCTCAGCCCCGGCACGCCTCCCTCGTAGGCGGCGAGGGAGGCCTCCTCCAGGAGGATCACATGCACGGTCGGGACGGGTTCCGCCGGGGTGGGCCGCGAGAGGGCGGCGAGGAGCAGGGCGCCGAGCACGAACCGCGGGGGCGTCATGGGGGGACCTCCTTGCGACCGGAGGCATGCGGAGACCCGGGCGATCCGGCCAGACGGTAATGGGTCGAAGTTACCGCCGTTTCGGGGCGTCGTCAATCGGGATGCACCCGAGGCACGGGGGGATCGGAGGGCCGGGCCCAGCCGCCGTTGCGACCGCCCGGGGGAAGGGGGTAACCTCCCGCGGGCGTGACCGGAGGCCTTCTTGGAGCGACTGATCCCACCCGAGTGGTTCCACCAGCTGCCGATCCCGGCGCTGCTGCTCCTCGCCGGCGTGTCCATGGTGCTCCTCGTGAAGGGAGCCGAATGGCTGGTGGAGGGGGCGGCGGGGCTGGCATACCGCCTCGGGATGCCCAAGGTGATCGTCGGTGCCACGATCGTGTCCCTGGGGACCACCAGTCCGGAGTGCGCGGTCTCCGTCATGGCCGCCTGGGGGGGCGAGCCGGGGCTCGCGCTCGGGAACGCCGTGGGCTCGATCATCGCCGACACCGGGCTGATCTTCGGGCTCGGTTGCCTCCTGGCGGTGCTGCCGGCGGACCGCTTCGTGCTCGCGCGGCAGGGATGGGTGCAGTTCGGAAGCGCCGCCCTGCTGGCGGTCCTCTGCTACGGAAGCTGGGCCCGGCAGGGCCCCGACGCGATGCTGGGGCGTTGGGTCGGCCTCCTGCTCCTCGGCCTCCTCTGCGTCTACATGGCCGTCTCGGTCCGCTGGTCCCGACACCATCCACGGGGCGCGCCTTTCCAGGCATCCGACGGGGAGGGGCAGCTCTCGCGGCGTTCCCCCCTGGGGCTGGCAGGCCTGGTGGCGGTCGGGCTTGCCCTCGTCGTGGTGGGCAGCCACGTGCTGATCGAGGCGGTCTCCGAGATGGCCCGCCAGCTGAGCGTTCCGGAGGTGGTGATCGCCGCGACCCTGGTGGCCTTCGGGACGTCCCTCCCGGAGCTCGTGGTCGGGATCACGTCGTTGCGAAGGGGGCATCCCGAGCTGCTGGTGGGGAACGTCATCGGTGCCGATATCCTCAACGTGCTGTTCGTCATCGGCGCCTCGGCGGCGGCGGCGCCGCTGCCCATGCTCGACCCCGATGCCCGTATCCCGGAGATCTTCCTGCAGGTGCACCTGCCGACGATGCTGGGGGTCCTGATCCTGTTCCGGCTGTTCATCCACCGTGCGGTGGCGGATGGCCGGTTCCGCCGCTGGATGGGCTGGCCGCTGGTGCTGGCGTACGCGGGGTATGTGGTCGTGCAGTACGCCGTCAGCTGATCCCGCGGTGGCCCTTCATTGACAGGCCCGGGGTGGTACCGGATCCTCTCGGGAGTGAGCATCTTCCCTTCACGAAGCCGGATTGCCGCCGGGCTCTGCGTCCTGACGATGGGCGCGTTGCCGGGTCACGCGGAGCCGGAGTTGCGGGTTCGCCTGCGGGCGCCGGAGACTGCGGATCTCGTCTCCGGAAGGGCGGTGCTGCAGGCCGAGGTGGAGCCACCGTCGGGGGCAGGCCTCGTCGAGGTCCGCTTCGTCGTGGACGGTGCACTGCTCGCGGTGGACGTCGAGCCGCCGTATCAGGCGCTGTGGACGGATATCAGCCCCGACCGGGACCACCTGCTGCGGGTGACGGCGGTCGCCGAGGACGGTTCGCGTGCCTACGATCTCGTGTCCCTGCCGCGGCTCGGGATGGTGCAGCGGGCCACCGTCATGGCCTACCCCGCGAGCTTCGTGCTGCTGGACGTGACCTTCCTGGGCTCCGACGGCCGTCCGGTGGTCGACGTGGGTCCCGAGGAGGTGCGCTTGCTGGAGGACGGGAAACGACGGGAGGTCGAGCTCCTGGAGCCGGACGATCGCCCGCTGGCCGCCGAGCTGCTGCTGGACGCGAGCCACTCCACCCGCCCCTACTGGGAGCCGATGGCTCGCGCCGCGGAGCTGTTCGCCCGTACGCTGCGCCCGGACGATCGCGCGGCGGTGGAGGCGTTCCACGACGAGAGCTTCGAGATCGCACCGCTGGGATCCCCTCCCGAGGCGATGGCGGCCGCCCTGGAGCGCTTCGTCGACTGGGGCGGGGGAACCCGGCTGTACGACGCCCTGTCCCACGCCGCCCTCTATACGCTGGGCTCCGGGACGACCGAGCGGCGGGCGCTCATCGTGCTGACCGACGGGGTGGACCAGGGGAGCCGCCTGGAGGCCGCCGATGCCCGCGAGTTCCTGCTGCGGGCGGGGCTGGAGCTCCACGCGATCCTCTTCGAGGCCCGCACGACGATCTGGCCGGGGGTCTACGAGAAGAACCCCGAGGGGAAGGAGGCCCGCCGGGTCCTCGGGCGCATGGCGCGCGCGACCGGCGGGGCGACGTACGACCCGGATGTGCTTCCCATGGAGGAGATCTTCCTCCGGATCGGCGAACGCCTGCGGGCGCAGTACCTCCTCGGGTTCACGTCCGAGGGGCGCGAGGCCCCCGGCGAGCCCCGGACCATCCAGGTGAAGCTGCGCCGGCCCGGGAGCCATCGCGCGGAGGTTCGGGAGAGCCACTTCGGCACCGAGGATCTGGGGGGCTTCCTCGCCCGGCAGCTCCGGGACTCGACGGAGAGCCGGAAGATCTTCCTGGTCGGTGCGGCGGGGGCCAGCGGGGATGCCGTGGCGATGCGGGCCCTGGTCCGGGCTCTCGGGGGGGAGGGGGAGCTGGAGGCGGGCGTGAGCCGGGAGGCCCGGCTGGAGTTGCTCGGCCGCGGCGTCGAGTCGATCCCGTTCCTCCTGGAAGGGCTCGAGGACCCGGAGATCCATTCCGCGGCGGCCCGCGTAATCACTGATATCCTGGTGGTACTCCACCGGGGCGGGGACCTCGCGGGGCTCGACGCCGCGTTCCGCGCCCTGGGAGAGGGAGATGCTGCCGCGGGCCGGCAGCGGGTGGAACGGCTGCAGGAGGAGGATCTCCCGGCACCGGTGCCCGCGCTCCTCCGGGAGGTTCTCGCCGGCGACCCCGCCTCCGGGGTGCGTTGAGGGCGCCTTTCCGGCGCGATCTCGGTGGCCGAAGCCGCGGCGGGGCGGTACACTAACCAGGAACAGGACATCCATGGCCGGTGACCCTCCGGCGACCCCGGCCGCCATCGAGGGGGTATCCTCTTGCGTATCAGTCAATTGTGCGTGTCGGCGGCAGTCGCCGCCTTGCTCTGCCTCTTTGCTCTCGGCTCGCCCGCGCTGGCGGCGCGGGCGCTGCAGGTCGGCGAGCCGGTCCCGTTCCGGGCCGAGTCCCCGCATCCGTACCCCGCCGGCCCGGCGAACCTACCGGCCTGGGAGATCACCATCCAGCACCCCGGGGCCACCTTCATCTCGGTGCACTTCGAGCGCTTCGAGCTCGGGCGGGGGGATCGTCTCGTCGTACGCTCGGCAGACGGCGCGCAGCGCTATGTCTACACCGAGCGCGGCCGCGCTCAGATGGGCGAGTTCTGGGCCACCCACATCATGGGGGACGCTGCCCTGGTCGAGCTGTTCGCCCCCGGCCGGGGGGCCGGCGGGTGGGGCGTCTCCATCGACCAGTATTCGGCCGGCTTTGCCGACCTCGCCCAGTCCACCGAGGCGACGGAGAGCGTCTGCACGGGGGATGACCGCCGGAACGCCGTCTGCTACGAGACATCCGAGCCGGTGGCGTACGAGAAGGCCAAGGCGGTGGCCCGCCTGCTGATCGAGGGGACGCTGCTGTGCACGGGGTGGCTCGTCGGTGACGAGGGCCACCTGATGACGAACGACCACTGCATCAACGATCCTCTGCTCCCCAGCTACCCGGACAAGGCGGCAGCAGCGGCGAACACCGACTACGAGTTCATGGGGGAGGCCCCCACCTGCAGTTCCCCGAACAACACCCAGCTGGGCTACCGGGGCCCCATCTGGGCTGGTGCGGCCACCCTGGTGAAGGCGACCCAGTCCCGGGACTATGCGCTGGTCCATCTGGCCGGAAATCCCCAGGACACCTACGGGTCCTTCAAGCTGGAGCCCCGCGCTCCGGTCGTCGACGAGCGCTTCTACCTCCCCCAGCATGGCGGGGGACGGGCCAAGATGTTCGGGATCGAGAGCACCGACTCGCACGACGAGAGCGGTTACTGCGAGATCGCCTTCCCGGTCACCGCCCCCTGCGGCCTGCCCGGGGAGCCGAACAACGTCGGTTACTACTGCGATACCGAGGGAGGAAGCTCCGGCTCGCCGGTGGTCTCCTACGCGACCCACCAGGTCATCGCGCTGCACCACTGCGGGAGCTGCGACAACACCGCGGTGCCGATCACGGAGGTGATCAACGACCTCGGGCCTCTCCTTCCACCGTCCGCCCTGGCAGGGGATCCCGACCTCGTCTATGTCGAGCATCTGATCGACGACACCACCGGCAACGGGAACGGCGTTGCCGACCCGTACGAGATCCTCACCATCCCGGTGTTCATCCAGAACATCGACGGCGGCGTGGCCGCGGAGATCGTCGGGACCCTCAGCACGACGACGCCCGGGGTGACGATCCTCGACGACACGGCGAGCTTCCCGGACCTTCCCTCCGGGCTGCCGGCCTCCAGCATCGCGCCCCACTTCCAGGTGCAGCTCGCGGACACGATCCCCTGCGGCACCGTCATCGATTTCGACCTCGACCTGGCCACCTCGGAGGGACCCTTCGCGCTGTCCTTCACGCAGACCGTGGGCCTCGGTGCCGTGGGTTCGGGGACCTGGGACGCCATGCTGGTGCCGACGTCCATCCCTGACGCCGACCCGGCCGGGGTCGCCGACGGGATCCTCGTCCCGTCGTCGTTCCCCATCGGGGACATCCAGGTGTCGGTGGACATCACCCACGGGCGCATCGGCGACCTGATCCTCGACCTCGAGTCGCCGTCCGGCACCACCGTCCGGCTGCACGACCGGTCGGGGGGGCAGGGGGACGACATCGTCACCACGTACGATGCCGTGACCGCGCCAGACGGGCCCGGGACGATGGACGACTTCAACGGCGAGGACGTCCAGGGGACCTGGATCCTCACGGTCTCCGACAACCAGAGCAATCAGGTGGGGACGCTCAACGGCTGGTCGATCCAGGCGGCCGAGGACAACAACCCGGTCTGCTCGCCGGTGCCGTGCGAGGTGACGGCACAGGCGGTGGCGATCCCGGACACGGTCTGCGAAGGCGGCTCGGTGACCCTGGCCGATGCGGGCAGCACCTTCTTCGGACAGGACTGCTCCGGGACGCTGGAGTACCGCTTCGAGATCGGCGGCCTCCTGCTGCAGGACTGGTCGACGGACCCCGACGCGGTGGTGGTGCCCCCCGCGAGCACGGTCTACACGGTATTCGTCCGAGACCAGGTCACCCTGGCGCAGGGGGCCGCGTTCCCGGGGGTGACCGTGGAGCAGAACCCCGTCACGACGGTAAGCCAGGTGCCGGAGCTGATGTGTGTGGAGTTCCCCGGCGGGACCCTGGACGCCGGCCCGGGGTTCGCGTCCTACGTCTGGATGGACAGCACCGAGCAGGTGGTTGGCACGTCGCAGACCCTGGCGCTGGGGGCGGCCGCGTGCGGCCAGGAGTACACCGTCGAGCTCACCACCGCGGCCGGCTGCAGCGCGAGTTTCTCCCACACGGTGACCTGCGAGTCCTGCGTGCCGGAGGAGGTCAGCGGGCCCGGCGCCGTCACGCAGTTCCGGCTGGGAGTGGATGCCCTGGGCACCGTCGAGTTCGAGCTGCTTCCGGAGCTGGGCCTCTCGTACACGCTCTACGTCACGGATTCCATCGGATCGATGCTGGCCGGGGAGTACACCCACCGCTTCTGCGACCTCGAGAACAACACTACCGGGACCTGGAGCACGGTGGACGCCGACACCGCCCGCTGGACACCGCTGGTCCCGCAGCTCATCGTGAACGGGCTGTGGGTGGTCGTCGCCGAGAGGGACGGCCTCGAGGGCTCCTACGGGACGGGCACCGGGGGGGTGCCGCGGCCCCCCGACGCCGACAAGACCGGATCCGTCGTGAACGTCGGCTGCCCCTGAGGTCCGGCGGCGGAGCTGATCCCCGGCCCCGTCCCCTGGGGGCGGGGCCGTCCCGGCGCCCCGCGGATCTGCTGAGCTCCGCGGGCGTCCAGCCGTCCCCTCCGTGTGCGCCGCGGCGGTGTGTCCCGTGGCGCACGGGCCCCGGAATGCGGAGGGCCTCCGGGGGGTTCAACCGGCAACACCCCGGGCCCGTCCGCCCCGGGAGGCGGCGCGGAACCTCGGCGTCGACGACCCCATCGGCTCCCCGGAGGTCGGCAGGGGACGGCCGCACGGCCGCGATCCGGCGGGGAGCACGCGGCTCTTTTCCGGGGCGTGGTCATCGATGGGGAGGGCAACGAAAGAGGAGGGAGGCTTGAGGGGATGAAGATCCAGAGACGCATCGAGGCGCGCCTCCGGGAGGCGCTGACGCCGGTCCTCCTGGAGGTCCGCAACGAGAGCTCCATGCACAACGTACCCCCGGGCTCGGAGAGCCACTTCCGGATCCGGGTCGTGTCGAGGGCCTTCGAGGGGAGCGCGCGGGTGGAGCGCCACCGGGCGATCTACCGGGCCCTCGCCGCGGAGATGCAGGGTCCGGTTCATGCCCTCGGTCTCGAGGCATTCACGCCGCGGGAGTGGGAGGCGCTCTCCGGCTCGATGCCGGACTCCCCCCCCTGTCTGGGCGGGGACGGGACCGCCGGCCGTTGATCCCCCTGCTCGCCGCCTGGGCACTGCTGGCGGCGTCCCCCGCGCCCTCCGCCAGGCTGCCGACAGGCGAGGTGGTCGAGAGGCTGGCGTGCCGGGAGACGCCGGACAGCTCCTACGCGCTGTACCTGCCGACGGCGTACGGGGAGGATCCCGTCCGCCCGCTGGTCATCATGATGGACCCCCGCGGCAGGGCCGTGCAGGCCCTCGAGCGGATCCGGGGCGCGGCGGAGCACCGGGGCTATGTGGTGATGAGCTCCTACGATACCCGCAGCGACGGTCCCCGGGAGCCCAACGCCGCGGCCCTCCGGGCGCTGCTTCCGGAGGCGGAGACCCGGCTGGGCATCGATACCCGGCGTATCTACCTTGCCGGGTTCTCCGGAACCGCCCGGGCCGCCTGGGACTTTGCGCTGGCGCTTCCCGGCCACGTGGCCGGGATCCTCAGCTTCGGGGCGGGGCTGCCACCCGGCCGGGAGACCGCCCACGGGGCCGGGTTCGCGGTGTTCGGCGGGGCCGGCGTCACCGACTTCAACTACCAGGAGATGCGGACGTTCGAGGAGCTCCTCGAGACGGCCGACGTGCCGCACCGCATCCGCTTCTATCCGGGGGGCCATGCCTGGCCTCCGCCGGAGGTGTTCGACGAGGCGCTGACCTGGATGGAGCTCCAGGCGGTCCGGGGCGGGCTCCGTCCGGCGTCCGCGGCGCTCGTGGAGGACGCCTACCGGGAGTCGCTGGCGGCCGCCCGGCTGCTGGAGGCGCAGCCCGACCTCCCCGGCGCCTTTCGTCGCTACGCGTGGATCCGGGAGGATTTCGAGGGTCTGATCCAGGTGACGGCGGCGGACGAGCGCTGGGCCGAGCTCCGGCGTGACCCGGAGGTGCGTCGGGCCCGCAAGCAGGAGAACCGGATCGCGGCGCGGGAACGGTCGTTCCAGGCCCGCTTTCACGAGCACCTCGCCTCCCTGCGCTCCGTGACCCCCCTGCCGGAGCCGGGGCGGTCCGTCTCGCGCCTGGGGATCCAGGCGCTTCGGAGCCAGGAGCAGGAGGCCGGGGATGTGCTGGAGCGGGAGATGGCCGCGCGAATGCTCGAGACGGTCTTCGTCTACACGTCCTTCTACGAGACCCGGCGGTTCCTGGAGGCCGGGGACCCGGCCCGGGCGCTGCTGATGGTGGAGATCGCCGCGGCGGCCCGTCCCGGCCATCCGCGGGTCTGCTGGAACCGCGCCCGCGCCCTCGCCCAGCTCGGGAACCTCGATGGCGCCCTGGAGGCGTTATCCTGCGTGATCGCGGCGGGCGCCGTGAGCCGGCAGATCCTGGAAGCTGAGCCCTACCTCGCCCCGGTACGGGGGACCGATGCCTTCCGGTCCATGACCCGCGGGATGACCGCCCCGGAGGAGGAATGACCGTCCGCACCTACCACCGCGAGATCGACATGCAGGGAGAGGGTGACGTCCGCGACCTCACCGGCGAGATTTCCCGCTGCCTTTCGGATTCCGGCATCCGGGCCGGCGTCGCGACGGTCTTCGTCCCCGGCTCCACCGGCGGCGTCACGACGATCGAGTTCGAGCCGGGTGTGGTCCAGGATCTGCGGGACTGCTTCGAGCGCATCGCCCCCCGTGGCCTGGAGTATGCCCACGAGCAGGCCTGGCACGACGGGAACGGTCACTCGCACGTGCGGGCCGGTCTGCTCGGACCCTCGTTGACGGTACCCGTGGAGGATGGCGCCGCCGTCCTGGGAACCTGGCAGCAGGTGGTCCTCGTCGACTTCGACAACCGCCGACGCCGACGGCGCTGGACGCTCACCGTGATGGGCGAGTGACCCTCCGGCCCGAGGTGGGACGGGCCGCAGAAAGCAGTGGACTCGACGGAGGAAAACGCGTAGTCTTTGACGTCACGTTGACGCTGGACCCTTTTCGAGCCCCTGGAGGAGGACGCATGGCTGCGAGGAAGAAGGCCACGAAGAAGAAGGCCGCCAAGAAGAAGGCGACCAAGAAGAAGGCCGCGAAGAAGAGGACCGCCAGGAAGAAGACCGCCAAGAAGAAGGCGACGAAGAAGAAGGCCGCCAAGAAGAAGGCGACGAAGAAGAAGGCCGCCAAGAAGAAGGCGGCCAAGAAGAAGGTGACGAAGAAGAAAGCCACGAAGAAGAAGGCGACGAAGAAGAAGGCGACCAGGAAGAAGGCCGCCAAGCGGAAGCCGAACCCCGCCTTCATGAAGGCGCTGCAGCCGTCCGCCGACCTTGCCGCGGTCGTGGGGCCCAAGAGCCTCCCGCGCACCGAGGTCGTCAAGAAGCTCTGGGCCTACATCAAGAAGAACGACCTTCAGGACCGCGTGAACCGCCGGGTCATCAACGCCGACGACAAGCTGAAGAAGGTCTTCGGTGGAAAGTCGAGCGTAGACATGTTCCAGATGACGAAGCTCGTGAGCAAGCACCTGAGCTAGCGCGGCGGGAGATGATCGGGAGGGGCCGTCCCCTGCGGCCCCTCATCCCGCGACCGCGGCTTGCGCTCCCCGCCCGGCCTGTTCCAGGATCCCACCGGCATGTGGCGTCCCCCGCAGCGCATCCGGCATCCCCTTCCCGAGGCCCGCTGGCCGTCGGCGGAGGCCGCGGCGTCCTCCCGCTGGTTCTCGCCCCTGATACATGGGCGCCTCTCCCTGGAGGAGCGCACGTGGATCCCGGCCATGGTGCCGTGGCGGGCCACCGAGGAGGGGTTCGTCACGCCGGAGGTCCTCGCCTGGTACGAGCGATTCGCGCGGGGCCGGCCCGGTGCGCTGGTGGTGGAGGCGACGGGGGTCCGGGACGTTCCCAGCGGCCCCCTGCTCCGCATCGGCCACGACCGCTTCCTGCCCGGACTGAGCGAGCTGGTGCGGACCGTGCGCCGGGCCAGCAGCGGCCATACCCGCCTGTTCATCCAGATCATCGACTTCCTGACCGTGCGGCGCCGGCCGGACCGTGAGAGGTTCTTCCGCCGCTATCTGCAGATCACCGACCGCCACCGGCACGCGCTGCGCGGGGAGGCGTCCGGGGACGCGGCGGTCCGCGCCGCCCTGCTGGCCGCGCCCGAGGAGAGGCTCCCGGAACTGCTGACGCCACGCGAGCTGGAATCCCTGCGGTTCGGCTACCGGGAGCGGGTCACCGACGTCCGCCTGCCGCACGTGCGCGATCTGCCGCGAGTGCTTCCCGGGGTATTCGCGGCGGCCGCCGGACGGGCGGAACGCGCGGGGTTCGAC
>JASFRI010000047.1:0-16661 GCA_050115015.1 Acidobacteriota bacterium | reverse complement strand
CGGGGGGCGTTGCCGATCGTGTTCTCTCCTCCCGAGGCGAGTAGTTTCGCATCGGACCTCGTGATGGAGACGAACGATCCGGCCTCGCCGACGGTGGTCGTCGCTCTTCGCGGCGACGCCGTCGCCGCACCGCGCATGGTCGTGAGCCCGGATTCCCTGACCGGGGTCCTCCTGCCGGGCGGGACGGACGTCCAGGCCCTGACCGTCGAGAACCCGGGTGGGACGGACCTGAGCTGGCAGATCGCGATCGCGGCGATGGAGCCGCTCGCCGGCGGGCCGGCCGTGGGCGTCGACAAGATCCCTGCGCTGCAGGAGGTCCTACCGGCGCTGGACGCCGCCACGGATGACCTGGTCGACTCGATCCCACAGAGTGTGATCGGGTTCCAGGGGGGGACCACGGGCTACTACCTCCAGGAGTTCACGAATGGCCCCCGTCGGAACTACCTGCAGACCGATCTGGGCGGCTACATCCAGTATGTGGACGGACGGATCGTCAAGAGCCCGTACTTCGGGGACTCCCGATATTTCACGAGGTTCAATGCGGGGCTCTGGGTCCTGGCAGCCGACCTGGACGGTGTGAGCGACTTCCAGATCGACGGCGAGCTCGACAACTACGCCCACGTGGACGGTGCCACCCTGGTGACAACCTTCGCCGGGGTCCCCTACCGGGTGTTCGTGAAACAGGTTTTCGGTGGCCAGGGTTACGATTCCGTGAACCACCTGGTGATCGTCCCCGACCAGCCGGGCCTGGGGCACGAGTTCGCCGCCGATCCGCATGACGATCACCATCGCATCTTCGGGCTGACCGGAGCACGGAGGCTGTACTATCTGAACTTCGTGGCTTACCCGGGGGACGCGTTCTCCGACGCCGAGATGCTGGGGATCGCCGAGGCCTTCCTGCACACGCTGCCGGTGCCCTGGCTCGCCGTCGCGCCCACCGCCGGCGGGACCGCTCCGGGGGGCAGCTCCGACGTGGCGGTGCACCTCGACGCCGGCGGCCTCGAACCGGGCCTCTACACCACCACCATCGAGGTGACGGGAGACGACCCGGCCAACCCGGAGGTCCTCGTGCCGGTGACCCTCGAGGTCGGTGCGGATCCCGACGGCGACGGCGTGCGCGATGGGCTCGACAACTGCCCCGCCGCCGCGAACCCGGACCAGGCCGACGGGGACGGCGACGGCGTCGGGGATGTTTGCGACCGGTGCCCCGGCTTCCCGGCGCCGCCGCAGCCGGACGCCGACGGCGACGGGGTCGGCGATGCCTGCGACGTCTGCCCGGCGATCGCCGACCCGGCGCAGCCCGACGGTGACCGTGACGGCGTCGGCGACGCCTGCGATGCCTGCCCGGGCTTCCCGGACCCGGATCAGGCCGACGCGAACGGCGATGGTTCGGGCGACGCCTGCCAGCCGACGCTGATGATCCTGGACGTCTCCCCTGCGGGAAGCGGCGCGATCCGGGCGACGGTGGAGGCGGCCGACCCCCAGGGGGACCCGCTCGAGGGGGCCGTGCGCGTCTTCCCGGATCGGCGGGCGGCCCGGCTGGACGATCTCCTGGAGACCCCGGACTGCGCCGGCGGCTACCTCCCGTCCGGGGCGACGCCCGGCGAGGGGATCGGGCTCGTCATCCTCGACCGCCCGTTCCTGGTCGACCTGGACGGTACGCTGGGGTGCGTCGACGCCGCCCCCGACTTCGACCTCGCCCCCGGGCCCTGTGACGCTCCGGGGACCTTCGGGCCCGTCCTGGACCTGGGCTCCTCGCCGTCGCTTCCGGCGTGGGGGTGCGTCCGGCCGCGTGGCGCCGCGGAGGGGGGCACCACGCTGGAGGTCACGGCGATCGATGAGGTCGGTATCGACGTCCTCGCCGGGGATCCCCGGCCTGCCCTGGAGGTGGGGTTCGCCGGCGACCTGCCGGCCCAGCTCCCGCTGGCCGGGCTGGCCGCGGGAGTCTTCGATCTGGAGATCACCGTCACCGACGGGATGACCCTTCCCGTCTCCGACCGTCGGTCGTTCCCGTACGCCGGCGAGAGCGTGCTGCTCCTGGACCGCTCCGCGCGAGCCTCGTTCGACCTGCCCCCGGCCGCCGAGTGCGGCGAGACGATCCTCCTCGACGCGACCCCGTCCCGGCCGGGTCCCGGTGCGGCGATCGCGTCGTACGACTGGTACCTGGATCCGGATGAACCCTCGGGAGCGTTCCTCGGGTCGGGGGCGCAGCTCGTCTCCTCCGACCCACTGGGAGGTCACGTGATCGCGCTGGTCCTCACGGACACCGCCGGTGGCACCTCCGGGGCCGAGCGCTTCGTCGTCGTCCAGGACACGATCCCGCCCCGGCTGGCGCTGGGCGCCGACCCGTCGGTCCTCTGGCCGCCGAACCACCTGCCGGTCCCGGTCGCGATCGGTTGGGACGTGGAGGATGTCTGCGACGGATCCCCCACCGTCGAGCTCCTGTCGGCGGTGAGCAGCGAGCCGGACGACGCTCCCGGCGACGGCGACGGGAGCACCGTCGATGACGTGTCAGGGGTCGAGCCCGGGACCGCCGTCCGGGAGGTCCTGCTGCGCGCCGAGCGGTCCGCCGGCGGTGCCGGCCGCATCTACCGGATGACCTACCGGGCGGTGGATGCCTCGGAGAACGAGACCCTGGCGACGGTCATCGTCACGGTCCCCCATGACCGCGGCGACGGACCGGACCCTCTCCTCCTGGAGCTGGAGCCGCGTCCCGGCGGCGGCGCCCGGCTGCGATGGACAGGGGTCCCCGACGCCCTGGCGTACGACGTCATCCGCGGCGAGCTGTCCGGGCTTCGCCTGGACGTGGATGGCGTCGGCCTCGGGGAGGTGGACCTCCTGGCCCGCTCGCTGGCGGAGACCTCTCTCGTGGAGCCCGCCGGCGGGGGGATCGGGCCGGTCGAGTCGATCCGGTTCTATCTCGTGCAGTACCACGATGCCGCCGGGCCGTCGGGTTACGGGGCCGGCTCGCTCGCCCGGCCGCGCCGTCCGGACCCCTGCGCCGGAGGCTGCCCGCCCGGGGATACCCTCCCCGAGGTCGAGGATACCCAGCCCTAGCCCCACAGCCCCCGGCGGATCCCTCCGGCTACTCGGAGATTCCGGGAAGGTCCCGGGTCGGACCGTACGATGTGACTGACCGGCAACGACTTGAGAAGAAAATGGGGGGTCCACGAAGGCTTAGAACCCCCGTTTCGAGGCCTAAATGGCCCCTCTAAGCGGACGCCCCCACCGCGGGGGTCGCTTAGAGGCCCCATTTCGGGGCTGGAATGGGGCTTCTAAGCCCCCCCGGGGGGCCTGTTTTTCGCCGATCGTCTTTCTTGTGTTGAACTTCCTGCGGTCCGACCCGAGGGACCCCTGCGAACAGGGGCCTTGGCCGGTCAGGGTCCGTGGACCCGCCCTTACCGCGACAGGCGCCGGCGGATCTCCTCCGGGTACTCGGGGAAATAGCGCTCGATCACGGGGAGGTCGAAGCGGCCGAGGATCGACTCCTTCGACTCGCGCTCGAGCAGGAACTCGAACGAGGCGTCGATCAGCTCCTCGGCGGGGACGCCGCCGCCGTAGCGCCGCACGTCCTCCCCGGAGGCGATGACCGTGTGCGTGCTCCGGGATCCTCCCTCGCGCACCTCGACGCGATAGGTGTCCCCCTCCAGTCGCGTGACGTCGATGTCGTTCATGCGCGCAGCGTATCACGAACGATCGATCACCTCACGCCCTCGCCCGTCCGGATCCCGGCGGAACACTCGGCATGTTCCGGGGTCTTTCTGGAGCGACACCGGGCCAGCGATACCAAGGGGATGTGGGAGATGTGATGCGACCGTCCGGCCACGCCCGCCCGCTTCAACTGCTCGTCGCCGCGTTCCTCCTCTTCGCATCGGCGCTACCGGCCCTTCCGGTGGACGACGAGGAGCCCGACCCGGAGCTCTCCTGGAAGCGATGGGAAGAGCTGCTGACCGCCCTGACGGTCCTTCGGGAGGGGACCCGCGAGGAGAAGCTCGCCCTGTTCGGCGACGACGTCGACTTCGAGGGTCCGTTCTACTACCTGGACGAGCCGCCGCGGAAGGACACGCGGCTCACCCGGGACGCCGTGCGCGAGCTGCAGGCCTGGTTCCGGGAGGAGCCCGATCTCTTCGTGCTGGACCGGGCCGCGGCCTGGTTCGCCTGGTGGGAGTTCGAGGAGACCCGGTCGATCTTCCTCGACCTCTCCGTCGATCCCGTACCCTCGCTGCGCTACAGGGCGGCGCAGTACTCGGAGGAGATGTACGAGGACGTCGACGAGGAGATCCTTGAACGGATGCTGGCGTCGGAGACCGTGCCGTGGCTGCGGGCCGTGATCCTCGAGATGTTGCTGGACATGGACGACCTGCCGGCATCGCTCTGCGCGAGAATCCTCTGGGAGCAGGACGTCGACCTGGTGCTGGCGGCCATCGCCTGTCTCGAGGAATCCTGGGAACCGGAAGCCGGGCCGCTCCTCCTGACTCGTGCCGCGGACGGGCCGCCCGCCGTGCGGCATGAGGCCGTGGATGCCCTCACCGCATGGATGCGCTGGAGGGAGATCCCGGACGAGCTGCAAGATGGCGTGGAGGACCTGTGGGAGCGGGAGAAGGACGACCGCTTCCGGCCGCTGCTGCTGGCCGCCCTCGACGAGGCAGGCTCCGCGATGGCCGTGGAGGTTGCGCAGGATCTCCTGTGGGACGACGACCCGGAGCTGGCTCGATCGGCGATCGGGATCGTCGGCGAGCACCGACCCGCCGGGGCCATCGAGCTGCTGGTGGATCGTTCCGTCCGGGGCGATCCGTCGCTGCGCGCCGCCGCCATCCTGGCCCTGGACGCCCCCGAGCTCACCCCCGACGTGGAGGCGATGCTGGTCTCCGCGAGCGTTCCCGCGGAGCCGCCGGAGGTGCGTCGGGCCGCGGTGGAGGTGCTCGCGGGATACGGGGCCTGGACCTGGATGGACGACGGTCACTTCCTCGGCCCGCAGGAATCGCGGCAGCACCTGACCGGAGTGCTCGAGGGCCTCGCCGCGGGGGATCCCGATCCGGACATCCGGGCCGCCGCACGCCGGGGCCTGGGGATGATCGACTCCAACTCGATCGTTCTCGGCACGCTGAGGGGCTGGGTGCCCGACCCGCCGCCCTTCCGCGTCGCGCCCCATCCGGACGGGGAGAGCCGTCGCTGCTGGAGGCGCCCCTACGAGGAGCGCTCGCCGGAGGCCGCGCTCCGGGTTCCCGCGGGGATGCCGGTCGAGCGGCTCGATCGCTTCGACGACGGCAGTGGCCCCTGGGCGCAGGTGCGGTACGCGGGGGAGACCTGCTGGCTGCCGCCCGGGTCCCTGCTCCGCGGCGATCCGCTGGAGACGCCGCCGATGGCCGTGGACCTGGTCCGTCCCGAGGTGGACGTCCCCATCCGCCGGACTCGCGACGAGCGGATACGCGATCTCCTCGATCACGGCGGGCTGGAGGCGTTCGACCGGGGGGAGTCGCTCGTCGGCGTGCGGGTCGCCCCCTACCTCCTCCAGGGCCTGGAGCTGCCGGTGCCGGTCACGGCCGCCGATCAGGCGACCCTGCTGGACCGGATCCTCGGGCGTCTTCCCCCGCCCTGAACGGTCCCGGCCGGCGATCGCCGATCCCCCGCGGCCCGGGTCACCCGGCGCGGGAAAGCTCGAGGAGCCGCTCGCCGGCGATCCGGGCGAGGTCCTCCCCCGAGCCATCCGCGACCAGCTCGCGGAAGCGGTCCTCGGGGACCTCGAGGAGGGTGACGGCGGTGACGGCGCGGACCGTGGCGGTGCGGGGGCGGCGCTGCAGGAGGCCGACCTCGCCGAAGAAGTCCACCGCCTCGAGCTCCGCGACCGGGATCTCCGGACGTCCGGGCCGCTCCAGGAGCACGGCCACCCGCCCCTCCATCAGGAGGTAGAAGCGATCCGCGGCCTCCCCCTGGCGGAGGATCGCCGTCCCCGCCTCGAGCTCCCGGGAACGGTAGAGCCCCGCCAGGGGCGCGTCCGCCTCCGCCAGGGACCGGACCAGGCGGGTGGCGAGCTCACGCCGGTGCATCAGGCCGACGAGCTCCTGGCGCGTCACGCCGCCGTGCACCGCCAGCGCATTGAAGGCGTCCCGTCCCAGCGACAGCGTGCTGACGCGGGTGATCGCCCGGACCGTCGCGGTCCGCGGGATCCCCTGCAGCAGGCCGATCTCGCCGAAGGGCTGACCCGGGCCGAGGCGTGCGAGCCGTCGCTCCCTCCCGGCCTCCTCGAGGACGACCTCCACCTCCCCCGTCCGGATCACGTGGAAGCGGTCCGGTGGCGCGCCCTGTCGCAGGATCGTCTCCCCGGCCCCCCAGGTCCGGCGCTCCAGGTCGAGCGAGATGGCCGCCTGAAGCTCGGGCTCCAGCTCTCCGAAGGCATCGCTCAGCCCCTCCCGGAAGGACGGTGGCGCCGCCGCGGCGAGGGCCTCGCGATGGCCGGCCACCCGGAACCGGAACCGGGCCTCGGGGATCGGGTTCGGCAGGCCGCGGAGCCGCAGCGGCCGGCCGGGCGCAACCAGCCGCAGCTCCGCGGCATGCAGCAGCCCGGCCACCACCGCGGCGGCGAGGGTCTGGGAGTAGCCCCGCGCGGCACAGGCATGGGCGCCAAAGCCGAACGGCGCATAGGCGTACGGCTGCCGGTGCTCGGAGCGCTCCGGGAGGTAGCGATCCGGGTCGAACCGGTCCGGATCCGCGAACAGCTCGGGGTCGAAGTGCACCGCCGGCCCCGCGATGTAGACCGTCTGCCCCGGCTCGAACGCGAAGCCACCGAACTCGAAGTCGCGGGCGACGACCCGGGGCAGGGCGATGGCCATGGGGTAGCGCCGCAGCGACTCCAGGATCACCCGCTGCAAGGTGTCCATGCTCCGGAGCTCCCGGAGCCCCGGCGTCCCCGCCGCGAGGGCCGTGTCCACCTCTCCCCGGACGCGCTCCAGCAGCGCCGGGGTGCGGAGGATCTCGTGGAGCGCGAAGCTGACGAGACGGTAGAGGTAGATCCCGGCGTTCTTCATCGGGATCATGGCCAGCGCCTGGAGGGTGTCGGGATCCAGGTCCCCGGCGGCGAGCAGGGCGTCCAGGTAGTCCGGCTCGCGCTCCAGGCCGGCGCGCCGCTCCCGGTGGTCGTCGATCATCGCCTCCAGCCGCCGGGCGATCCGGCTCCGGGCCCGGCGCATCGGGGGCAGGTAGAGGGTGAACTCCGGCAGGACCTTCCCCACCGCGATCACCCCCATCATCGTCCCGTACCGGTAGATGTCCCGGGACAGCCGGCCCCCCACGGGACGGCCCATCGTGCAGAGGCCCACCACGTCGGCGACCAGGGGCGCGACCCGGGCCGAGAGCCTCGAGGCCGAGCCGGGGCTCCAGGAGGAGACGCGCTCCCGGATCCTCTTCAGGATCTCCGGGAGGAACGGCTCCACCCCGAGGGCGGAGAGGCTCGGTGCCAGGAGCTGCCGCAGATCCCGGTGTGCGTGGCCGTCGAGGGCGTTGGGGTACCGTGCCGTCCCCACCTCCCGGGTCACGCGGCGATAGGTCTCCGCGGCGCTGAACAGCTCGCCCCCCCGGGTGGCGAAGAGGCGGTTGGCGTCCAGCCCCGCCAGGAGGATCATCGTCCGCCCGGGATAGGCGAGCCGGAACACCGGGCCCGTCCTCTGGTGGCAGCGGGCGAAGTAGCGGCAGGGGTCCGTGGCGGCCCCCAGCGCGTCTCCGATGACGGGGAGGCCCGGAGCCCGCGGCGCCCGGCTCGACGGTGGAAGACCGCGTTCCGGCATCCGGCGATCCTCTTCCATGTGGCCGGAGGCGGTCAACCGGGAGGTTTCGCGGTATGCTCCCCGGGTGAGCCCGACCGACCTCCGATTCCCCTTCACGCCGTTCCCCGACGGCTGGTACGCCGTGGGCCTCTCCCGGGACCTGCCCCGCGGCTCCCTGGAGGCCCTGCCGTTCCTCGGCCAGGAGATCGTCCTGTTCCGGACGGCCTCCGGGCGGGCGGTGGCGGCGGATGCCCACTGCCCCCACCTGGGCGCGCACCTCGAGGCGGGCCGGGTGGAGGGGGAGCTGCTGCGTTGCTCCTTCCATGGCTTCGCCTTCGACGGGGAGGGGACCTGCCGCCGGGTCCCCTACTCGGAGCCCCCCTCGGCCCGTCTCGGGGTCCGGCCCCTGCGGGAGCGCAACGGCCTGATCCTGGTCTTCCACGACGCCGCCGGGGCGCTTCCCGGGTGGGAGGTCCCGGAGCTCGACACCACGGGGTGGACGGAGCTCGCGGTGCACCGCTGGCGTGTCCGGACCCATCCCCAGGAGACCACCGAGAACAGCGTCGACCTCGGGCACCTATCCGTCCTGCACGGCTACGGCCGGGTGGAGATGGCGAGCCCCCTCACCCTGGACGGACCCAATCTTCACGTCGCCTACCGGAAGACCCGTCGTCTGCGCCTCGCCGGGTTGCGGCTGGAGCTGCCGGTGGAGTTCGATGTCCGGGTTCACGGGCTCGGCTACTCCCACGTCGACGTGCGTGCTCCGACCGTGGGCCTGCACGCCCGGCTCCTCGTCCTGCCCGTGCCAGTCACCCGCGAGGCCATGGACCTGCGGATCGCCGTGTCGATCCGCGAGCGGAGCGGCTTCCGCGGCCCGGGTCTGCCGCTGCGGATGCTGCCCTCCGGGATCGCCGCTCGCCTCGTGCGATCCGTGTTCCTGCGCTGGGGCATCCACGACGTCCAGCAGGACATCCCGATCTGGGAATCGAAGCGCTACGTGGATCCGCCCGGCCTTGCCCGGGGGGACGGACCGATCGGCCGCTACCGGGCCTGGTGCCGGCAGTTCTATCCCGACGCCGCCGCGCCGCGCGCCGCTGTGTCGCGGGCCCGCGAGCTGGGCTGATCAGGCCGGCGGATCGAAGGGGCTCGTCAGGACCTGGCGGGTGCGCTCCTGGAACCGGATCCCGAGCTCGTCCAGCTCCGCCAGGATCGGCGTGAAGATCTCCGGGAGCACCGGGATGTGCACCCCCGTCAGGCGGAGCTCCCCGTCGAGCAGGAGCCGTGCGGCGATCGCCGCGGGCAGGGAGACCGTCCGGGACATGGCGGAATCGCCGTCCGGCACCCCGTAGTCCACGAGCTGGGCGATGATCCGCTCCCGCGGCCGCCGCTCCCCCCAGTCCGCCAGGAACTCGTGGCGCAGGACGATCATGTCGCGCTCCCAGGGCCGGTACTGCAGGAGGGTCTCGAGCCTCTGGACCAGGATGTCCAGCGGCGCGATGGGGCCGGCGGGCAGCGCACGCTCCGACAGCAGCCCGGACCACTCCAGGCGGGCCATGAGCTGGCTGTCGAGGTCGATCTCCAGGAAGTCCGCCAGCCGGTGCTCCAGCGGCCCTTCCCCATCGGGGAGCAGGGCGCCGAGGAAGTCCCGGAACGTCGCCCCACGGGGCCATTCCCTCCCGGCGTCGTCGAACATCCCGAGCCGGGCCAGGGACCCCAGGGTGTCGCACCATCCCCGGTAGCGGATCGTGCCGCGGAACATGTTGCGGACACCCTTCAGATTGTAGAGGTGGATGTAGGGGATCGAGTCCCGGTTGGGGTAGATCTCGAACAGGCCCAGCCCCTCCACCTCGTAGGGCCAGCGGCTCTGGAAGACGCGCGGGCCGTCGATCTTGACTTCCTGGCCGTCGCGGAGGTAACGGGCCGGGTTGCGCCCCGCCAGGATCACCCCACGGGGGCTCCAGGAGAACTTGTAGCCCCAGGGGTTCGTGTTGGCGTCGGGCGCGGGGAGCCCGCCCGCGCAGCTGGAGAAGTGGACGATCCGGCCGCCGGAGGACCGCACCCGGGCGATCACCTGCATCGCGGACATGTGGTCGATGCCCGGATCCAGGCCGACCTCGTTGAGGACGCAGATCCCCGCGGCGCGTGCCTCCCCGTCCAGCGCCTGCATGTCCGGGGAAACGTACGACGTCGTGACCACGTGAGTGCGGTGCTGGATGGCGAGCTTCACGACCTGCACGTGCCAGGTGTAGGGGACCAGGCTCACCACGAGATCCGCGTCACGGATCAGCTCCTCGAGCTCCTGGCGGTTCTCGAGGTGGAGCTCGACGCCGACCCCGCGTGGGTGCCCTCCCAGGAGGTTCTTGACCCGTTCCCGATCCCGGCTGGCCAGCGTGACCTTGCAGGAGGTCCGGGCCAGAAGGTAGGCGATCAGCGGCCGGCTCACGTGGCCCGCGCCCAGTACCAGGATGTTCTTCATCGCACCTCCGTGATCCGGATCAGGCCGGCTCGAGGGTCCCGGCGAGCCCCTCGAACCGCGGGACCAGCCGGCCACGATGCACGATGATCGCCCGCCGGAGCTGGAGAGGCAAGGGCAGGTCCTCCAGCGGCCGCTCCCAGTCGCAGCGGATCAGGTCGGGGAGGAAGGGCACGAGGTAGTTGCTGAACGCCTCGCTGGCCTCCCGGGGGAGCTCGCAGGGCAGGTTGTCCACGGCCAGGACCACCGGACCCTCGCCGTCGATCCCCGGGTGCGCCTCCTCGGTGTGGACATCGTAGACGAAGACCGGCTCGCCGGGGTCCGTGGCCCGGACGGTGGCCTCGATCCCGCCGCCGATGTCGCACGAGATGTCGCTGATCACCCGCAGCCGCGGCCGCCGCCGGCCGGACCAAAGGGAACGCAGCGCGCCGCGGGTCACCAGCCGCGGCTGCGGCGGCTCCCAGAACGCGCCGTGGAGCAGGACCGTGAGATGGGGGAGATGGGCCTCCAGGGCGCTGCCGTACCGTTCCGGATGCTCCCGGAACTCCTCGGCGTCGAACGCGCCGCCGGCGACGCGGTGGTAGCGTTGCTCGCGCCGGAAGTCGACCTCGAGGAACGAGGGAGCGTCCCCCCCGGCCTCCACGAGAGCCGCGAGGTCACCGGGATCCGTCTCGCGGACCGGGAGAAGATGGAGGATCTCCCGCGCCCCCTCGAACACGTGTCCCGAGCCGGTGAACCCGACGGCGATCGGGCGCACGGCAGCGGGCAGGCCGCCGGCCTCGAGCTGCCTGCCGACCCGCCGGAGATGGTCGCGCGCCTCGCCGAGACCGTCGTATTCGTGGGCCCGGCTCACCTCGCCCAGCGGGGTCTCGATCCCCTCCCGGCGCAGCCGCTGCCCGAGCGCCCATAGGGTCTCGATCATCCCGGCGTATCCGGCGAAGCGGCCGAAGTAGATGAGCCGGCGTCCCATCCGGTCGGTGATCAGCTCGTAGTCCAGCAGCGTGCAGCCGCGCTCCAGGAAGCCGTGCAGCATCTCCCGCGTCCCCGTCTGGCCCTTGGTGACGTGTGGGAAGATCAGGTAGGCGGTGCCCGGCGCGATCCGCTCCGGTGGGATCTCCTTGACGCCCAGCACGAGGCGACAGCCGGAGAGGTCCTCCTGGACCGAGGCTCCGGCGGCGCGGTACTCCTCGTCGCGGAACACCCGCAGGTTCGAGGGCTGCACCACGAAGGGGACGCCGGTGGCGGCGATCAGGCGGCGCACGTGGGACGGCGTCACCGGAGCGCGCCGCTCCCACCGGTTCTTGTCCTCCCGGCGAATCCCGATCATCGGCATGCTCGCGTGCGGCGGCCGCCCGTCGCCGCGGTGGGTCTTCCAGTACCCTGATTGTACGGAAGGACGCCCCGGCCGGGCAACCACGCGGCCGGGCGGTCCGGGCCCACGCCCGGTGCTAGCCCGCATGATTCATGAGGGGCAGGTCGACCGGTCTCGATCCGGGCGCCAGTCCGGAAGACCTGCGGAAACCGACGAAGAACGAGAGGCTGCCGGATGTCAGAGGCGCCTCGGGAATGGCCGGCCGCCGCAGGCCGGTGAGGGACCCGTCCAAGGCCGGCCAACGCAGGTCCGGCGTTCCCGAGGCGTCTCCGGGGCCTGTTCCTCATGAATCATGCGGGCTAAACTGGTCGGGGATGCCGGCCCGGAATCCGGCGGAGGAGGGCCTCATGCGGCGATCCGTGCTGGTGCTGGGCAGCCTGCTGACGCTCACGTCGGCGGCCATCCGCGCGGAATCCATCCCCCCCGTTCCCGCAGCGTCGCTCCCGGAGCCGGGCGGGGACTCCATGGAGGGGATCGCCCTCGGCGAGGCGTTCGATGCGGTGAACGCTCGCATGAACCTGCGGAACATCATCCCCGGGATCGAGGGGGAGGATGTCGAGAGGTACCGCTGGCCGGCGTCCATCGACGAGGACCCTCCGGACCGGGTGGAGGGAGCACAGCAAATCCGGGCGCTGGAGATCGTCTTCCGGGACGACATCGTGGTGGAGGTCCGCTCCACGTACCGGTCACGGGCCGCCTACTCCAGGATGGGCCCGGACCTGATCGCCCGCTACGGAGAGCCCACCGTGGTCCGCGCGGGACCGCCCCGGAAGGTGCCGGGAAAGCAGGTCGGCGCCACGCCGGAGATCGGGACCGGGGAGCCCGTCTACCGGGTCCCGGAGGCCCCCTCCGACGAGCCGCTGTACCTGTGGGTCGAGCAGTGGGCCTGGGGGTGGGAAGGGGCCACCTTCGAGGTGGTCGGCGAGCACTACACCGCCGACCCCGGGCGGATCGCCGTGGGGCTGCACATCTTCCGCTTCCGACTGACGGACCGGTCCTACCGGGAATGAGCCCGGCCCGGGACCTGCCCCCCTGTCCGGGCCGTCCCAACTGCATCTCCAGCCGGGCGGTCGACCCGCGCCACCGGATCCAGCCCTTCCGGATCGCCGGCGACCCCGACGCCGCCTGGTCGGCGATCCATGATTGCCTCGCGCGCTGGCCGCGCACCCGGATCGTGGAGGCCTCGCCGGAGTACCTGCGCGCGGAGTGCCGCACGCGGTTCCTGCGGTTCACCGACGACCTCGAGCTGGCCCTCGACCGGGAGGCGGGCCTGGTCCACCTGCGCTCCTCCGCCCGGATCGACTACACGGACTTCGGGGTGAACCGGCGGCGGGCCGAGGCGATCCGGAGACGGCTCGTCCGGGAAGGCGTCCTGTCGGCCTGACTCACTTGCCGCGGACGATGACCCTGGCCTTGCCGTCGTGTCCGGTCTGGAGACGGACGCGGCTCCCACTCCCCCGGATACGGCACGAGCGACAGCCTGCGGCCGTCCCCCCGGGTAGCAGAGGACGACTCGGCGGTGTGGATGCTAGCCGAACGTGGTATGCTCCTCTCGACACCATCGTCGTCCAGAGACAGCCAATGCGCCAACGTGTCCCGATCCTCCTCCGCCCGGGGCTGATGGCCGGGTTCCTGCTGATCGCCGGTCCGCCCGCGCTCGGCGAGTGCAAAGTGCCGGAGGACAACGCCTGCGTGATCCGTCTGCAGGGGGAGCCGGGCATCTCGGAGACCTGTGTCAGCGAGGCCTGGCGATCGCACATCCGTTTCCCAGGCGGACCGAACCCCTCCGACACCGACGGAAACGGCTGGTTCGAGGCCGTGGTGGAGCTGGACCTCGACGCGCGCCTCGGGTGCAGCTGTGCGGTCCTGCGAGTGCACTACACGGAGGCGGCATGGGGTTGGACGGTTGCGGTCGGGGATTCCGCGTCCAATGACGGATACGGCGGGGACGCCGGCACCGACCCGAAGCGCAACGCCGAGCTCCAGGTTGTCGGCAGGGACGGACCTCCGATCCTCCAGGTGTTCTCGGCGACCCTCGGACGTGGCGACTCCGACCCTCTCCTGTCCCTCGACCTTCCCGAGCTGGAGGGCCACTACCTCGAGCTGGAGATCTGCGATCAGTTCCTGGGCCTGGGCGTCGACGGCGAGCGGGATCGCCCCGGTGCGCTCCACCTCCGGACGCTGGAGAGCGAGGTGCTGTGGGCCATCGCCATGCCGGGTTCGGACCCATCGATAGATGCCGTCCTCCACGCGGCCTTCAACCGCGTGATCCACGAGCGCGGGGGCAAGCCCTGGAGGAACCGCACAGGACGTGGCGTGGGAAGCGTGGAGATCTTCCTGACGCCGTGACCGGCTTATCACCTCCCCGGCGCATCCAGGTCTAGCAGCCACAGCGTGTTCGCCGGAGCCGTGACGGCGTAATAGAGCGCCCGGCGCCCCCGGTCGACGCCGATCGGGTCCAGCAGTGTGTTCGGCCCGGTGGAGAGGATCGTGTCGAGGCTCCCGGTCGCGAGGTCAAGGCGCAGGATGGCTTCGTCGTGAGCGAAGAGGAGCGCGTTGCCATCCGGTGCAAAGGTAGGACGTTTCCCGTAGGGAAGCACCGTACGGTAGCGGCCCGTCCGCAGGTCATGGAGCACCAGTCCCTGCCCGGTTCCGGCAAGGAGCTCACCGTCCGGTGACCAGTCGGAGGGCTCGAACCGGGAGCCGTTCGGCGGAGCCGGAAGCGGTCTTGACGGCCGATCCGGTTCGTCGGGGCGGATCAGGCGGGCGCCCCCATCCACCACCGAGTAGGCCAGCAACTCGCCGTCCGGGGACCAGACAGGGCGCCTCGCCTCGCCATCCGCCGGGTCGGTGATCGGCCGGACGTCCCCCGTGGCGGGTTCGAGCAGCCAGATGCGGCCCGCGCCGCCCCGGTCGCTGTGGAAGGCGATGCGCTTCCCGTCGGGGGACCATCGCGGGGACCCGTCGCGGGCCAGACCGTGCGTCAGACCCCGCTTCGTCGAGGCGGATCCCCAGTCCTCCACCACGCGAACGAACAGGTCCTCCTCGGTGCTCTCCACGGTGATCAGACGATCGCCGGACGGGGAGGGGCGGGGTTCGCGCACGAGAGCGGCACCCATCGAGACCGACCGGGGCGTGTCGAGGGGGTGACCGCCGGAGGCGTCCAACCGGACCTGGAACACCGACTCGCACCGGTTCGGGTATCCGAAAACGATCCTGTCGGACGCAGTCGCCGCGTGCAGACGACACGGGGCCGCCAGGAGACCCCGCGTGACGGCCTGCGGCGTCCCGAGGACCTCACCGGTCACGACGTCCAGGGGGCACCTCCAGATGTCCGGGCCGCCTCCCCGGATGCTGGCGAAGTAGAGGGAACCCCCATCCGACGACCATGACGGCGACCACTTCTCCCCGGCGTCGCGCGTCACCCGTACCGGCTCTCCCCCATCCGCGGGTATCGTGAACAGGCCCACGCGGCCTCCGCTCATTCGGGACAGGAACGCGATGCGGTGGCCCTGGGGGGACCAGCGGGGCGACCGCGCGTCGAGGCTCGTGATCAGCCGGGTGTACCCGCTGACCAGCGATACGGCCCAGAGCCGGCTGCGCGCATGGTCGACCCGGACGAAGGCGATCTCCCGACCGTCGGGCGACCAGTCGGGCGTGTAGATCGAGCCGGAGACGATCTCGCGTCCTTTCCCTGTCCTCAGGTCGACGATCCAGAGCCCGCCGCCGCCGCGGAACGCCAGCCGGTCTCCCGCCGGAGAGAACACGGCATCCGTCTTCGACCCGGGGATCTCCCCGGCCACGCTTCTCGCCGGTCCCCCCTCCGTATCCCCCACCCGGAGCTGCCACACCCCGTCCACGAGCACGCTGTAGACGACTCTCCGCCCGTCGGGAGAGAGCGCAGCGTATCCGACCGGTTCCGCGCCGGTCGCCAGCCGACGGAGCGTTCCGGTCGACAGGGCGTGATCCCGCCCCCGGTTCCCGGCGGTGCCGTCCTCCTGCAGCGGACCACCCGTGGGCCACAGGGACGCCAGGAGCCCGAGAGCGAGGACGAGCGAGAAGAGCGCGCCGATGCCGATCCTCCTGCGCAGCTTCCGGGTGGTTTCGAAACGAGCGGAGGCGGGAGGGTCCTCGCCTGACGGCGGATATGCATGCAGGAATCGTTCCAGGCGGTCGGCAATCTCCAGTGCGGTGCGGGGCCTGCGCTCCGGATCGCGTTGCATGGCGTCGCGGCACACGGCGACCAGCGCCTCTGGCGCTTCCGGTGCGCGCCGGTCCAGCGGGGCCGGCTCCTCGGTGAGCAGCCGTGCGATGAGCACGGCGGCGGTCTCTCCCTCGTACGGTGGTTCGGCGGCGAGCATGTGATACAGAACCGCCCCGAGGCTGTAAAGATCGGTGCGTTCGTCCACCGGCTCGCCCCGGGCCTGTTCCGGGGCCGTGTAGGCGGGAGTGCCCAGAGCCTGACGGGTCAGCGGTCCGGACGCGCGGTCGAGAGCGAGCCCGAAGTCGACGAGACGGGGGCGGCCATCCCGGTCGATCAGGACGTTCTCCGGCTTGAGATCCCGGTGGATCACCCCGGACCGGTGAGCGTGGTCCAGCGCCTGCGCCAGCGCGAGAGCGATCGCCGCGGCGCGGCCGGGAGGGAGCGGCCCCGCCGCGAGCAGCTCTGCCAGGGACGGCCCGTCCACCCGCTCCATGGCGAAGTAGAGCACCCCGTCGGCGCGGCCGCCCTCGAACACAGGCACGATCCCCGGATGCCGCAGCCGCGCGACCGCCCGCGCCTCGCGGAGAAACCGGGAGGCGAGCCGGTCGTCCAGCGCGGCACCGGCCGGCAGCACCTTCAGGGCGACGGTGCGTCCCAGCGACTCCTGCTTCGCCTCGAAGACGATCCCCATTCCACCGCGACCGATCTCCGGCCCGAGAACGAAGCTCCCGAGCCGGCGGCCGGGCTCCACCGGGGGGGTCAGGGCGCGATCGACGGCGTCCGCCTCCGCCTGGAGCGCCCGCGCCGCCTTCGCATCCAGATCGCCTTCCTCGACCAGGAGATCCGCGAGGG
>JASFRI010000046.1:0-17023 GCA_050115015.1 Acidobacteriota bacterium | reverse complement strand
AGTTTCCAGGATGTTCTCGTAGATCTCCACGGGCTCCTTCCGGGTTCGAGTCGTTTTCGAGGGAGCGGAGGGCCCCCCGGCCCGAGCGCAGGCTACCACACCGGGACGCGGTAGGGGAGAGCCCCCCTCTGCCGGGTCCCGCGCGATGAGCACGTTCCCGCTCACCTCGTAGCGCCGGAGGAGACGCTCCGGGCCGGCCTCCGCGGCGTCCGGATCCCCGGGGGCCAGGTAGAGCCAGTCGGGGGCCCCGCTCCCCTCCCTCCCCTCCACGAGCTCCATCCACCCCAGTGCCCGGGTGACCCGGTAGTACTCGATTGCGGGCACGAGGAACCACGTCGCCTCCAGACGTTCACCGCCCGTCGCCTCGTGCAGATCCCCCAGGTCGGCGACGAGCTGTCGGGTGTCGGCGTCCTGCGGCCAGTCGAAGGTATGGGTCAGGTTCGCCGTGCGGCCGGCGAGGACGAGGAGCGCGACCGCGGCGACCATCGCCAGCATGCGGCCGGCGATCCCCCGGCGCGCCGGCCGGGCAGCCCGATCGAGCACCGCCGTCGCCAGGATGGCCATCAAGGGCAGGACCAGCAGCGCCGTCCGCCCCTGGAGGTAGCGCACGCCCAGCAGCTGATGCTGCAGCCAGAGGCCCGCCAGCGCCAGTGTCACCAGGAGCAGGCTTCCCGCGACGAGCCCATCGCGCCGGCCCTGGACGGCGGCGAGCGCCAGCACGAGGAGACCGAGGGCGATGGCCCCGCCCGCCCACGACGGCGGGTCCAGCCCGTACAGCGTGCCCCGGATCAGCGATGTCGCGGTGTCCGCCCACAACCCCCGGGTGCCGCCGTAGTAGAGCTTCCCGCCCCGCCAGAGCTGGTGGATCATGAAGCCCGCGGTGAACAACAGGAGCACCAGCTGGTCCAGCACGGCGCGGCGCGCGGCCCGACCGGGGAACGGCCTCCCCGTCCGGTGAAGATGCTGCACCCAGAACGTCGTGAGGAGGGCGACGTAGTAGTTCAGGAAGCTCAGGTTCGAGAGGGTCGCGAGCACCGCGAGCCAGAGTGCTCGGAGGCGCCGGCCCCCGCCGGACGGGCCCCTCCACGCGCCGGCGGCCTCCGCCAGGCTCAGAGCCAGGAACCCCAGCCCGAGCCCGTACCCACGGGCCAGCGAGAAGAAGTCGAGGAGGAACGGGTTCACGTTGAGCAGCACGAAGCCGGCCATCGCCACGACCCGAGAACCGCAGCGCCGTGCGATGGCGTAGGTGGCCAGCAGGTAGACCGCATGGGCGAGGAGGTTGGGGAGGCGCAGGGAGAACTCGCCCGCTCCGAGGATGTGGGACGACACGGTCATCAGGACGGTGTTGAGGAGGTGGTTGTTCGCGTCCACGAAGCCGAACAGGAGGCTGGCGCCCAGCCCGGGCCTGACACCGTGCAGGTAGGAAATGCTCTCGTCACCCGTGAAGGAGAGCGTGGCGGCGCGTGCCACCGTGTAGCCGAGAAGCGCCACCGCCGCGGCCAGCAGAGCCGCGTCCGCGACGTTGCGGGGCCGCAGACCGCCGAGCCGGGCGAGCGCGCCGCGCACGGGCTCCAGGACGGCGCGCCGGAGAAGCCAGACGACCAGCAGACCGGTCTCCCGCGGGCAGAGGACGAGCTTCGCGGCGGCGATCCCCGCCACGACGAGCGCGAGGCTGCGCGGGGACAGCGGCAGCCACAGAGCCCGGAGCGTCAGCAGGAGCGGCAGCAACGTCCAGGCGTCGCGCCGGACGGCGGACTCGAGCCTCGACGCGGGTAGTGCCGCCCGCAGCAGCCGCAGGTAGCCGAGCCAGAGCAGCCCGACGGCGACGGCGATGAGGGGGGCGACGATGCCGTAGCGCACCCCCGGCGCCTCGTCCGGTCTGCGCCGCAGCCAGTCGTGCTGCAGCATGAGGCCCGCCACGAGGGATGAACCCAGGACCACCGCAGGGGGTAGTCCGAGACGCAAGGTGAATCGGAGCATCAACCGCCAGGACGGCGCGGTTCACCGGGCGTCCGTCGACCAGAGGTCCGGCCGGACCCCCAGACCCGGGCCGCTTCCGCCCTCAGCCCTCCCATCCCAGGATCTCATCCACGGTGTCCGCGGCGATCGCATGGTAGAGCGGCCTTGCACGGGCGTAGATCGCGAGGGCGCGCGCCCGACCCTCCCCCGTGCGGGCCAGCTCCGTGTAGATCGGCTCCAGGAACTTCCGGCGGCCCTGAGTCGTGAGGAACCTCTCCAGGGCGGGATTCGCGGGTTCATACCCGCTGCGGATGGCGATCAGGAGCCATTCCGCGAGGATCTCCGAGTTCTCCGCGTTCGTGAGGGACCACGCGGCGTCCAGCTCCTGCAGCTTCGGCAGGGGTACGGTCTCCGGGAGCGAACGCAGCATGTGCAGCCACTCCTGGGTGCTCCAGTCCGCGCCGGGCAGGTCCGCGGCAGTCTTCCCGCCGGCCAGGAACGCGGCGCCCTCGGCGGCCGCGCGGTCGAGCGCCTCGCTGCGCGGTGCCGGCGCGTTCTCGGGCAGCCCCTCGCCCTCGAGCCATTCCTCGACCCCGACCGCCGCCAGCGTCTCCGGGCCCCCGGCGAGGAGATCACGTTCCAGGGCCCGCCGGAACTCCTCCGTGGTCCGGCTCCGGAAGGCGTTCCGGTCGAACCAGCGCCGGAGGAACGCATCGAAGCGCTCCCGGCCGGTCTTCTCCTCCAGCAGACGGAGGAAGAGGTACCCCTTCTCGTAGGGGACGTCGCTGAACGCGTCGTCCGGGTCGCGTCCTGCCAGGGCAGTGTTGTGGAGCGCGCCGAAGCCCGGCTCCAGATCGGGCATCTCCGCGAGCAGGTACTGCTTCCCGAGCACCGCCTCCATCTCGGCACGTTCCTTCCCGTAGACCGCCTCCTGGATCCGCCGCTCCAGGTAGACGGTGAACCCCTCGTTCAGCCAGAAGTCCGCCCATGTGGCGTTCGTCACCAGGTTCCCGGACCACGAATGGGCCAGCTCGTGGGCCACCAGGGAGACCAGGGATCGGTCGCCGGCGAGGACGGTGGGGGTCACGAACGTCAGGCGCGGGTTCTCCATGCCGCCGAACGGGAAGCTGGGGGGAAGGACGATCAGGTCGTAGCGACCCCAGCGGTAGGGGCCGAACAGGCCCTCCGCCGCACGCATCATCGCCTCCGTGTCGGCAAACTCGTACGCGGCGGCATCCAGGACCGACGGCTCGGCGTACACGCCGGTCCGGTCTCCCAGGGGCCGGAACCCGATGTCCCCCACGGCGATGGCGACGAGATAGGCGGGTATCGGCTGCGGCATGCGGAACCGGAAGGGCTCAGCGTCGCCACCGCCGAGGGCCTCCGCGGCCATCACCACGGTGAGGCCGTCGGGAACGGTCACCGCGGCGTCGAAGGTCACCCGCACGCCGGGCGAATCCTGGCAGGGCAGGAAGGTCCGCGCCAGGATGGACTGGGCCTGGGAGAACAGGAAGGGGTGCTCCCTGCCCGCGGTCTGTGCCGGGTCGAGCCACTGTAGCCCGGAGGATTCCGGTCCGGTGTGGTAGCGAACCTCGACCTCCCGTGTCCCGGTGCCCAGCTCCACCCGGAGGGGCGTCCCGAGAACCGGATGGACCGCCCCCATCTCCCACTCCAGGGGCTCGCCACCTCCGGAGAACACTCCCTCCACGGTGAGCCCTCGCGTGTCGAGGATCAGCGGCGCGCCGGGCGTGTCCGGGGACCGGTCCACTACCCAGGTCACGCCGCCCCGGATCTGCCGGGCCTCGAGATCCACCTGCCAGTCGATATCGGCGTGGGTCACGAGAACCTGGTCCGGGCGGGACAGCGAGTGGATGTCCCTCGCGACCGGCCGTAACCGATGGTCAGAGGTCCCGCACCCCCCGAGGATCAGCAGGAGGCCCACGACGGCGCGGGCGAACCCCGAGGACGGACGCGTCACGCGCCTATGAGCCATTGCCGGATTCCCTCCGCAGGACGACCGCCCATCTCGGCGAGAGGCGGACCGCGGCATTATACAGACGAGGTCGGGATCAGAGGCTCTCGGCGGTCCCGCCGGTCCATGAGATACCGGGTTTTTCCTGGGGAGGCGTCTCGCTTCCGAGGACCCGTGTGTCGCCGTACGACACCAAGGTCGCGCCCGCCGCCGCCTCCTGGCGGAACCGGAGAGTGAGCAGGCGTGCGGTGCCGACGGCGTCGCGGCCGGAGGGGGCCAACCGCGTCACCCCGATGTCGACCATGCCCGGCGAGGGATCGATCTGCATGCCCAGAGACGCCCCGTCGGACTCCAGGAGCGAACCGGCAGTGGACATCGATTCGAAGGCGACCACAAGCGGATCGAACGTGACCGTGAACTGCACGGCGAAGACATCGGTGACGTCGGTGATCTGCAGCTCGAGGTCGATGGTGCTGCAGCCGTTCGCCACGACGCGGGTGGAGACGGTCCCCGGGACCGGTGATGCCGCGGGGCTGAACTCCAGGCAAGGCCCCCCGGCCGGCGTGCCGCCACCGTCGCCGCCGCAGGACGGTCCCAGCAGCGCCACGGCCAGCAGCAGCGCCGCGTGAAGGCTGTTTCCGGAGGTCCGGCCGAAACGTCTGGTGCCGTCCGTCGCGAGGGCCATGGGCCCGGACGCGAGGCGACGCAACGAAGGCGATGCACCATGCCCCTGTTCGGGGGTGGCGTCGGGGAGCAGCGGGAACGAAGAAGACGGGACCATCCCGCCGCAATCCGAAGGGCCGCCGGGGGTTGCGGGGGATTCCCGCGTTGCGCCTCGTCGCCGGTGCGCCAAGGCATCGACTCCTCGGCGCGCCTTGGACTCGCCGCGCAATACCCAGCGGCGAACGGCACCAGACGTTTCGGCCGGACCTCTGGTGTCTCGGGTCAGAAGTCCGTTGCCCATTTCGCCGGGTCTCCACGGCGCTGGCCGCGTTGCTTCTCCTCCGAATACTCCCGGTATTCCATCGTTGAAGCGCCTTGCCAGCACCGCGGATACCTCGCCGGAATCGACAACGGACTTCTGACCCGGGACACTAGTTGCAGACATTCTCGACATCCAGGCAGAACCAGACCGTACCGAGCAGCGCCAGGTCATCGCCGTCGATCCGACCGTCTTCGTTGTAGTCGACGGCGAACCACCACTCCAGATCCGGTGTTGCGCTCTCCTCGCCGAACGCCCGTCCGATCCACGCCAGCTCGATCCCGTCGATCCGACCGTCCGCGTTGGCATCGAAGCCGGTGCAGATGACCGCGTCCACCCCGCCGTCGCAGTTGTTGTCCAGCCCATCGCAGATGTCGGGAGCACCGGGATGGACGGTCTCCTCGAGATCGTCGCAATCCTCCAGCATTCCGTGGGGACAGAGGAACGTGGCCGGGCTGCCGTATCCGTCCCCATCCTCGTCCCGGCAGAGCTCCGACTCGAGGTGGAACAGTGCCGTGCAGTTCAGGATCTGGTCCATCTGGACGATCCCGTCCGCGCAGTCGGCGTCCCCCGTCCAGCCGCCGAAGGTCGAGCCGGCGTCCGGGATCGCCGTCAGCTGGACGAGGGTGCCCTCGGGGAAGACCTCGTGGCATTCGTCTCCGCAATCGATGCCGACGGGATCGCTGGAGACCGTCCCCGTGCCGTTTCCCGCGCGGGAGACCTGCAGGCGGAAGGAAGAGGGGCGAAGTCCCAGGAAGAGGTAGGCCTCTCCCTCCGCAAAGGTGAACTCCCCGGCAGCGGTGGCCCCGATGATCGCGTCCCCGAAGCCGTCGCCGTTCACGTCCCCGGCTCCCGCGACCGACGAACCGAACAGATCGCCGCGTCGCCCTCCGTCCCGGATCCAGGCGGCCTGGCTTTCCAGTCCGTCCGGCCCTCCCGGGAACAAACGGACCTCCCCGACGTTCAGCTCCGAGCCGTCGAACTGGTTCGCGCCGACGAGCACATCCCCGTACCCGTCGCTGTTCAGGTCCCCCACCGAGGCCGCGGAGACTCCGAAGTTCGCGCCGGCCTGCCCGCCGCTGGCGAACCAAGCGGGGTCTGGCCCGAGACCGTCCGGGGACCCGAGGAACGTGTAGACCCGCCCCTCCCCCGGCATCGCGTCGCCGCTGCCGGGAGCACCCACCAGCAGGTCATCGTAGCCGTCTCCGTTGACGTCACCGGCCGGTGCGACCACGTAGCCGAACCGTGCGAATGCCTGGCCCCCGGAGAGGACGACGACGGGGGATTCGCCGGGCCCGTCGGGCCCGCCCAGATGGACGAGCACGCGCCCCTCGTCCGGCAGGATCCCGTCCTGAAGGTGAGCACCCACCGCCACGTCGGCATAGCCGTCACCGTTGACGTCCCCGGCGCCGCAGACGGAGAACCCGAGGTACCCCACCGCCTCGGTGCCCTCGACCTTCCAGTCCGCGGTCACCGACGGCCCCTGGGGGGACCCGAAATACACGAACGCGGCTCCCTGCTGGACGAGAGAATCGGAGTACCCGAAGGCGCCGACGATGATGTCGTCGTAGCCGTCCCCGTTGACGTCGCCGGCGGACCGCACCGCCTTCCCGAGGTAGGCCGACGGACGGTCGCCCACGACCGCCCATACCGGGTCACCGCCGATCCAGGGCCCTTCGGCGGAGCCCAGCCACAGGAACGCGCCCCCCTGCCGCAGGAACTCGTCGGAATGGCCGTGAGAGCCGGCCACGATGTCCGCGAATCCATCCCCGTTGACGTCGCCGGCGCTCGCGACCTGGTAGCCGAGCCAGGCCTCCCGGTTGGCGCCGTCGTGGACCGCCTGGGGCCATGCGGTGAGCCCGTATGCCGAGCCCAGGTAGAGGAAGATCCGCCCGGTATCCGGGGAGCCGCTGTCGTGCAGGCTCGCGCCGACCAGCACGTCGCCGAACCCGTCCCCGTTCACGTCGCCGGCCCCGGCGACCGAGACCCCGTAGGCCGCGGATTCCTGCCCGCCGCTCCCCGTCCACACCGGATCGCCCGTCAGGGTGGCAAACGCCCCCGCCAGCGCCGCGAGGACCAGGACCGCCCCCACCGCGGCCGGTGGCGGCCGGCGCCGTCTGGTGATTCGTTCCCCGTGCTTGGCCATGTGGGCTGTTTCCGGTGTCTAGCGCGGACAATTCACCACCTGCCGGCCTCGGGAGGGCCGAGAGCCTGCGGACCTGCGTTGGACCTCCTCGACGGGTCCACCGACCCGCCCTCGGAGGGCCGCCTTGTCCCGCAAGCCTTCCATGCCTCCCGACACACCGTCACGTCTTGCCGCGACCCGGATTCCCTGCATGTCCAGTCGCCGCGGTGGTTTCCACCGTTCGAACCGGCAGGTGATGAACTGGCCGGGCCAGCGCTTGCGGCGCGGACGTGCCGGGGGCCGCCGGGAAGATCCGGGACCGAACCGGGAACGGAACCGGCGCGCGGAACCTCCTCCTCCAAGGATCCGAACACCCTGGGATGGCCGATCATTCCCGTCTCTCAAAGTACTTCAGTTTCCCCGCGGGCCGCAATGGCCCGGCGGACGTGGACCGACGAAACCCCTCCCGGCCGGGCCCGTAAGACACCCCGCGGGGCGGGGAACTGGCCGGTCCACGGCGCCGTGCCAGCCGGCGGAGGCAGCCGCTCCATCCAGGGAGGAAGACCGATGTTCTACAAGCTCGCGCGTATCGCGCTGTTGACGGCGGCGGCAACCTGCATCGTGCCGGCAGCCGCAGAGCCCTCGAGCACCGACTGGCCGCAGTTCCGCGGCATTCATCGGAATGGCATCTCCGCCGAGACGGGCCTTCTCGAGGAATGGCCGGAAGGCGGTCCGGCGGAGGTCTGGCGGATCCCCATCGGACAGGGATTCTCGGGCATCGCCGTGGTCGGTGACCGGCTCTACACGATGTTCGCGGCGACAGCGGAGGCCCCCTCGGAGTTCGCCGCGGCGTTCGACGCCCGCACGGGGAAGGAGCTGTGGCGCACCCCGGTGGGCAAGCGCTTCGACGATCAGTTCGGCAACGGACCCCGCTCGACGCCGACGGTGCATGGCGATACGGTCTTCGTGATGAGCTCTCGGGGGAACGTCGCGGCTCTCGACCGGGAGACGGGCAATCTCCGCTGGGGGCTGGATCTTGGGCAGGCCTTCGGGTCCAAGATACCCCGTTGGGGCTTCTCCCCCTCGGCGCTGGTGGACGGCGAGAAGGTGATCCTCGAGGCGGGAGCGCCGGACGGGAAGTCCTATGTCGCCCTGGATCGCGGCACGGGAAAGGTGCTGTGGACCACGGGGGAGACCCAGTCCATGGGCTACAGCTCACCGCTGGCCGTCGAGATCGGAGGCCAGCGGCAGTACGTGGGCGTCGTCCCCTACCGGCTCCGGGCGCTGGATCCTTCCGGGAAGGAGATCTGGAGCCAGGACTGGCCCCGGGGGGAGACCATCGCCATGCCGGTGTTCGTGCCGCCGGACCGGATCTTCCTGTCCGGCGCCGAGGGCGTCGGGGCGCATCTTCTACAGATCGAGGTGGAGGAGGGCAAGGCGCGGGCCCAGGAGGTCTGGAGCGAGCCCTCCTTCCGGAACCACTTCAGCTCGTCGGTGGTCGACGGGGACCACATCTACGGATTCGACAACGCCACGCTGAAGTGCATCGGCCTCGCGGACGCGAGCCTGGCCTGGGCCAAGCGGGGCTTCGGCAAGGGCTCGCTGATCGCCGCCGACGGCCACCTCTACATCCTGGCGGACAACGGAAAGCTGATGCTCGTCCGCGCGACCCCCGAGGCGTACCGGGAGGTCGGCAGCGTCCAGGCCCTGGAGGGCCGCAGCTGGACCTCGCCGACCCTGTCCGGGGGCCGCATCTACCTCAGGAACCTATCGGAGATGGTCGCCTACGACGTGAAGGGATGAGGAGGAGCCATGAGCCGGGTCGGAACGTCGCTCGCACTGACCATCGCGGTTTCCATTGCCGCGGCCCCCGCCTCGGGGATGACGGTGGAGCAGGTGATCGACAAGCACATCGCCGCACACGGAGGGAGGTCCGCCTATGATGCCGTGCGGACGATGAAGGTCACCGGAGAGTACACCGCCTTCAGCACCTCCTCCCCGTTCACCCTCATCCGGAAGCGGGAGAATCGCTACCTCCTGGACCGGACCCTCAACGGGGCACCCGTCGTCATTGGCTTCGACGGGACCACCCTCTGGTGGGACAACGCCCTGCGGGAGCCCGGCCCCCGCAGGGTCTCCGAGCCCGACCTGGGCGTCTGGATCCGGGAGGGGGACTTCGTCACGCCCTTCTTCGATTACAAGGAACGCGGCCTCCAGGTCGAGCTGATCGGCGAGACGGAGTTCGAGGGGGTCCCGGCGATCGGGGTCGAGGTGCTGCGACCGGACGGAGCCGACGAGACCTGGTACCTGGATCCGGAGACCTTCCTGGAGATGGCGCGGGTCTCGCCGGGCTCGGACTTCGGCAACCCGATGCCGCAGAGCACGACCTTCGACGACTTCCGCGAGGTGGGAGGGCTCCTTCTGCCCTTCTACGTCGAGATCCAGTGGTACACGCGGAGCCGCATGATGCGGGTCGCGGAGGTGGCCCTGAACATCGATGTCGATGACGCCATCTTCGCCATGCCGCCTCCGGTGGGAATGGGCCCTCTGCAGCCTCTCGCAGGGACCTTCCAGGTCGCCTGGTCGCAGCGGCCGGGCCCCGGGGCCGACTTCGTCGACAGCGAGAGGACGACGACGATCGAATCGCTGATGGACGGTGCCCTGCTGCGGGAGACGTACTCCCCGGAGGAGGGAGGCGACGTGATCCGGACGCTCTCCTTCGACAAGTACCGGGAGACGTATCGGATGACCCAGTTCGCCGGAGACGCCGGCTACATGGAGATCCGCGCCGGGACCCTCGACGGGGAGACCGGTCGCCTGACCCTGAGCAACCAGGAGACCGGGACCGCCCACCCGCAGTACTTCGCACGGGTGACCTTCTTCGATATCGGGGAGGATGGGTTCTCCGTCGAGCACGAAGCGAGCATCGACGGCGGGGAGAGCTGGTTCGTCTACGCCAGGGGACGGTACACGCGGTCGGCGGGGTAGCGGTCCGGGCTAGCCCGGATGATCCACCACCTGCCGGCCTCGGGAGGGCCAAGATCCTGCGGGCCTGTGTTGGACCTCCTCAACGGGTCCACCAACCCGCCCTCGGAGGTCCGTCGTGTCCCGCAACGTCTGCACCCCTCCCGACAGACCGTCACCTCGTGTCGTCATCCGGATTCGTCGCAGTTCCAGCCGACGCCAGCCCTTCGAAGCGGCAGGTGGTGAATCACCCGGGGTTGCGGGCGCGGAACGGAAGGACCACCGGCCGGGAGGACTCCGGGGCCGCCGTCACCGGCACGCTGCGATCCAGGGGGAACGGGACCACGTTGTCGGGCAGCGGTTCCGCCGCGGCGGCGCGCCGCCGGATGCGGCGACGGTACGTGACGAGGGCGAGCGCGGCGAGGGCCGCGAGAAGGGCCTGCATCGACTCCTCCTGGGCTCGTTTCCCACCCCCTGCAGGCTGCCCGGCCTGTGCAGGCGAATATGGGCGCGCGAGCCCGGTCGCGCAAGCCGATGTGTGGGATCGGTCAGATCCGCGGCGTCCCCCTCGAGAAAAAGGGCCGGGAGGCTCTCGCCACCCGGCCCGGTTTCTTCCGCCTTCGTTACCGCTTCAGCCCTTCGGATGGCACTCCGTGCACTTCGTGGGAGCCTTCGACGCGGAGTCCTTCGCGACGGTGTCCTTGTGGCAGGAGATGCAGAGGCTGTGGAAGGGGTTCTTCGACATGCTCATCTGCGCGCAGTCCGGGGTCGCCGCGTCCTTCGGGTCGACATGGCAGTCACTGCACTTCACCACGGAGTCCGCGGTCTCCACGGTCAGATCCGGCTGCGTGTGGTGGCAGGTGGAGCACTCCGTCACCTCCACGTGCGCCCCGTGAGGGAACGTCACCGCCGCCTGCTTGCTCTGGCACATGTCGATGGTGATGCTCTCGGGCGGTGTGGCGGCGATCACCTGGAACGCCAGGACACCTGCGACCGCTACGAGAGCGATGACATACAGTCGGATCAAGAACCTCGGCATCTTGTCTCCCTCCAGCCAGGAACTTCCTGGAACGTAATGGACGGGCGTCGGTCCCACGCGCCACCCGGATGGATCGTCCGCATCGTCGAGCGCCGGATCCCGCTTCGTCCCCCTCACCCTTCCAGCGGCGAGAGGCCCGGCGTCCCGACTTCCCTCAAAGGAAATTGTATCCGTCTCCCTCGCCGCCGTCCATGACGAAATCCGGCGAGGGAAATTGAGAATGAATCGCATTATCGCTCACGCCGCGGGTCCGGCATCCCCTCCACCACGACGGGGTCGCCCTGCTCCGGCAGATGCACCTTCCCGGCGAAGTCGATCCGGTGGCCGGAGCGGCTGGCCTTGGTCTCGAGGTAGAAGCGGTTGTGCTCGTTCGGCGGGATGATGTGGGGGACGCGCGCCTCCACCGGGACCCCGCAAGTCTCGAGCTGCGCGACCTTGGCGGGGTTGTTCGTCAGGAGGCGGATCGACCGTACCCCCAGGCTGCGGATCATGTGGGCCGCGATGGCGTAATCCCGCTCGTCGTCACGGAACCCCAGAGCGAGGTTCGCCTCCACTGTGTCGAGCCCCGCGTCCTGGAGGGCGTAGGCCCGGACTTTGTTGATCAGGCCGATGCCCCTCCCCTCCTGCCGCAGGTAGAGGACCATGCCGTGCTCCTCCCGGCCCACGGCCTCGAGGGCCGCCGCGAGCTGATCCCGGCAGTCGCAGCGGAGGGAGCCGATGGCATCCCCCGTCAGACACTCCGAATGGACGCGGGTCGGCACGGCAGCCGCGCCGACGACGTCGCCCCGCACGATCGCCACGTGCTCCTTCGCATCGCGGTTGTTCCAGAACGCGACGATCCGGAACTCCCCGAAGCGGGTCGGCAGCTCCGCCGTGGCGACGATCCGGACGCACAGGCGCCGGGCTCCGACCCCTCCACAGTCGTGATCGCGGTCCCGCTCGACGAGCTGCTGCAGCCGGTCTGCGGCCTCGCTCATGGCGTTCCCTCCAGTAGACGCTCGGCGAGGTGGTTTCCGGCGCTCCAGGCCGCCTCGATCCCCCCACCGGCAGCGAACATCTCCCCGGCGATCCCGATGCGGGCCCCGCCGGGAAGCGACAGCACCAGCGGGCGTGACAGCCGGCTGTCCCGGTCGGTCCTCGCCAGCCTCCAGCGGTGGGCCTGGCTCCAGGCCGGGTCCGCCGCCCAGGCCCCGAGGAGGCGGCCCGCCTCGGCCAGCAGGCCCGGCCCCCACTCCTCCGGGGGGCGCTCCAGGTGTTGCCGGGACCAGGCGGGCCGCGCCTGGGCCACCAGGACCGTCGCCGGTGGGTCCCGCCGCTTCGCCGAGTCGTGGGAGACGAGCTGGAGAACCTCGGATTCCGCCGGGTAGAGGATGTCCCACTGCGGCGCTGGACCGCCTCCGGGGTAGCCGGCCAGCACCGTCAGGCAGGGGACGCTGCCGACCATCCGGAGCAGGAGGCAGGCCGAGGCGACCTCGGGCGCCTCACCGGCCAGGGGTTCCAGCAGATGCCGGGTCTGCTCGCCGGCGAGAGCCAGCACCACCCGGGACGCGCGCCAGCAGGCAGCCTCCCCCACCACCCGGAGACCGTCGCCGTCCGGCTCGAGCCGCAGCACCGGGCTCTCCAGCCGCACGTCGAGGCCTCGGGCCAGGTGCTTCGGGAATCGGGAGACCCCCTCCTCGAAGGCCAGGCGGGTCTCGTCCGGCGCGAAGGCGAGCGGCTGGCAGGGGTCCCCGGTCCCCTCGACCCGCAGCGGCCACCCCCGCCGCACCGTGGCGCCCTCCACGGAGTACAGCTCCCGCAGGAAATCGGGGGAGGAGCCGTGCAGGAACGCCGGGCCATGGTCGACGGGCCGGCCGTCCACGCGGCGGGTGGCGCAACGGCCGCCGACGCCGCGGGAACGCTCCAGGACCACAGGGCGGACCCCGGCCCGGGCGAGGCGGCGGGCGCAACTCAGCCCGGCGACCCCCGCCCCGACCACGACGGCGGGAACGTGGGCCCCTCGGAGCTCGGAGGAGCGACTCAAGGTGAATCCAGTCTACAGGGACCCGGCGGAAAAGTCCGATGCGGCCGGCCCCTTGTGCCGGTCACCGGCGCCCGTCCTTTCGCGACCCTCGCTCCGGCGCTCAGGCGAGGTGCACGTAATCGAAGTCGAACGGCTGCCCGTTGATCCCCTTGCTCGGTGGCGCGATCCAGCTCGCGATCTTGCCCGGTTCGTATACCGGCTGCATCAGGCCGGCGACGTAGGCGCGATCCTCCCGTGACGGAAGCCACTCGCCCGCCCGGCGGTTCCATTCCTCCGCGGAGATGGGCTCGCCCTCCGGCGTGTAATGCCCCTCGGAGTAGAGTCCGATGTTGCGGTGGAACCGGCGCGACGGGAGCCGCAGGCGGAAGTCGCAGCCCTCCTTCTCCAGGACCCGGTTCCATCCGTCCACCCCCCGCTGGTTGTCCTCCACGTACGCGTCGCGGAGCACCTCGTTCATGGCGTTCCGGAGCGGGACGTCCTTCTCGACGAGCTTCCCGCCCTCCGGGACGGTGATCCGGTAGGTCCCCTCGAGGGCGATGTGATCGTCGTACTGCTTCTCGTTGGCACGCCCCTTCAGGCCGGACCCGAAGAAATCGGCGGCGTTCGAGGAGATCTCTCCGCCGAACAGGTCCAGCGAGAGCGTGAACCAGTAGTTGAGGTACTTCTGGATCGTGGGGAGATCGACGGCACCCGCTTCGCGGGGGTCCTTCCCCTCGCGCATCACCTCGGCGGTGCGGCGCACGACGCGGCGGATGCCAGTCTCCCCCACGAACATGTGGTGCGCCTCCTCCGTCAGCATGAACCGGCAGGTGCGGGCCAGCGGATCGAATCCGCTCTCCGCGAGGGACAGCAGCTGGTACTTGCCGTCGCGGTCCGTGAACATCGTGAACATGTAGAAGGACAGCCAGTCCTCGCATGGAGCGTTGAACGCCTCGAGGATCCGGGGCTTGTCGGCGTCGCCGGATCGCCGTTCGAGCAGCGCCTCCCCCTCCTCCCGGCCGTCCCGCCCGAAATAGCCGTGGAGCAGGTAGACCATCGCCCAGAGGTGGCGTCCCTCTTCGACGTTCACCTGAAACAGGTTGCGGAGGTCGTAGAGGCTGGGGGCCGTCGCCCCGAGCCGGCGCTGCTGCTCCACGGAGGCCGGCTCGGTGTCGGCCTGGGTCACGATGAGCCGGCGCAGCATGTTGCGGTACTCGCCGGGGACCTCCTGCCAGGCCGGCTGGTCCGCGTGATCGCCGAAGCCGACCTTGCGGTCGGACTCCCGGTCCGCCAGGAAGATACCCCAGCGATAGTCCGGCATCTTGACGTGATCGAAGTGGGCCCAGCCGGAGGAATCCACGGAGATCGCCGTGCGGAGATAGACGTCCTTGGCCTGGAACCCCTCGGGCCCCATGTCCTGCCACCACTCCAGGAAGTGCGGCTGCCAGCGCTCCAGGGCGCGCTGGAGGCGCTTGTCCTCGGAGAGGTTGACGTTGTTGGGAATCTTCTCGTTCAGCTCCATCAGGTTCTCCTCCAGTCGAAGGTGGGACGGGTGGGCTCGCCGTACAGGGTGAGCGCACCCGTCTCTCCGACGGCGTTGGGTCTCTGGAAGATCCAGTTCTGCCATGCGGACAGCCTTCCGAAGATCTTCGTCTGCATGGTCTCGTTCGCGGGGAAGCGCAGGGAGGCCTCCATGCCGGTCAGAGCGTCGGGCGAGATCGAGGCACGTTCCTCGATGGCGACCCGGACCTCGTCCTCGTAGTCGATGTCATCGGCGGCGATGGTCACGATGCCGGCCTTCTCCGCCGCCGACGGCTCCAGCCGCACCTCCTCCCCGGCCGCCACCGACGCGGCGAGCCGGTCGTACTCCTGCGGCGAGTGGAGATGCCGCAGCCGGAGCCTGCCGAGGCCGTGAGCCATGGGCAGCGCGCCCAGGTTGAGCTCCCCGACGGCCAGCGTCGGGGGCTCGTCGGGGTCGTCTAGGGCATACGTCCGATCCGCCGCCAGGGGGAGCTCGAGCAGCGACCCCGCGAAGCAGGAGCCGGGCTCCACCAGCGCGAAGAGGCTGCGCGCGGTGCACTCCAGACGGCGCAGCGTCCGCGCGACCAGGAGGACCACCTCCCGGGCGAACCAGTCCCGGTCCGCATTCCGGGCCAGCGCCGCGTCATGCTCGAGCACCCGGCGAGGCTCCCCCTCGGTCTTGAGCAGCCAGAGGCCGATGTCCTCCTCGTTGAAGCGCAGCCTGCAGATCGCGTCGTCCAGCTCCCGGAACAGGCGCAGGTGCCAGAGGTCGGCGCCGCGGGTCCGCATCGCCTCGGGCGAGGTCGGGGCATCCTCCTCCGGCCCCCGGACCAGGAGCGTCGCCGTCCGGCCATCGTGGTCCACCGTCACGCCGAGGTGCCGGTAGGTGATCCGGTCCGCTTCCACCTCCGGCTCGAGGGGGGTCAGCTCCACCCCGGGCCCCGGCCGCTCGGGCGTCGTGGACGCGAGCTCCCGGAGGGTCTTGCCCACCAGTTCGTCGAAGCGGCTGCGCGGCGCGATGTCGTCCACCAGGTTCCAGGCCTTGGCGCGGGGGCCCTTCACCCCCTCGGCCACGGTGCAGAACACGTCGGCCCGGTCCCGCCGGACCTGGCGCTTGTCCACGACCCGGGTCAGGCCCCCGGTGCCGGGCAGGACGCCGAGAAGCGGCACCTCCGGGAGACTGACGGCGGAGGAGCCGTCGTCCACCAGGAGGATGCGGTCACAGGCCAGCGCCAGCTCGTAGCCGCCCCCCGCGGTCACGCCGTTGCAGGCCGCCACGTAGCGCTGCCCGGAGTTCGCCCCGGCGTCCTCGATGGCGAGCCGGGTCTCGTTCGTGAACTTGCAGAAGTTGACCTTGAACGCGTGCGACGAGCTGCCGAGCATGTGGATGTTCGCGCCGGCGCTGAACATGCGATCCTTGCCCGAGGTGATGACCACGGCCTTCACCTCGGGATGCTCGAACCGGAGTCGCTGGACCGCGTCCGCCAGCTCGATGTCCACCCCCAGATCGTAGGTGTTGAGCTTCAGCACGTAGCCGGGGCGAAGGGGCTCGTTCTCCCGGACGTCCCAGACCAGACGGGCCGTCTCGCCGTCGATCTCCAGGCGCCAGTGGCGGTAGCGGTCGGGTGTGGTCTCGAAGTTGATCGGTGCAGCCGTATCGGTCATCAGGATCTCCGATGTGGGTTTCCGGTGTCGGGAAGGTCGCATTATACTGCATATTTATCGGGGTTGCGAGGGGACAGAAAGTGCATTATAGTGCACCCCACCATTCGCGGGAGATTCCGGTGAGCCTCGACATCCTGCAGCGTGTGGGCCAGGCGGTACGCCAGGCACGGGAGCGCCGCGGCCTCTCCCGCCGCGCCCTCTCGGAGCTCTCCGGCCTCTCGGTCCGCTTCCTGGCGGAGCTTGAGGCGGGGCGGGGGAACATCTCCGTACGGCGGCTGGATGCTCTCGCGGCGGCGCTGCACGTGCCGCCGTCGGCGCTGCTCGCCGAGGAGGCGGGCCCCTCCGCCCCGCGGATCGCCCTGCTCGGGCTGCGGGGGGCGGGCAAGAGCAGCGTCGGGCCGCTGCTGGCGCGGCACCTCGGAGTCCCCTTCGTCGAGCTGGACGCGCGGATCGAGGCGGGCGCCGGCCTGACGGTCGCGGAGATCTTCGAGTTCCACGGCGAGCGACACTTCCGCCGCCTCGAGCGGGAGACGCTGCGAGGGCTTCTCGGGGATCCGGGGCCGTTCGTGCTGGCCACCGGCGGCGGTCTGGTCACGGAGCCGGAAACCCTCGGTCTGCTCCGGGAGGGGACGCGGACGATCTGGCTCCGGGCCCTGCCGGAGCAGCACTACGAGAGGGTGCTGGCCCAGGGGGACGAGCGGCCGATGGCAGGCAACCCCCACGCCATGGCGGAGCTCCGGGGGCTGCTCGCCCTGCGGCAGCCGCTCTACGAGCAGGCGGATCTGACGGTGGAC
>JASFRI010000045.1:0-17042 GCA_050115015.1 Acidobacteriota bacterium | reverse complement strand
ATCAGCCCGTCGCCGTCGTCGTCCAGGCCGTTGCACAGCTCCGCCAGGCGGGCGCAGGTGACCTTGACCGGGGACCAGGTGGTCTTCCCCTTGAGCTTCGTCGGGTCGGGGATGATGTCGAAGATCGGCTCGTTGAGCTCCGTCACGTCGATCCAGGAGCCGAAGGTGTTCCCGCCGTCATCGGAGCGGGTGAACAGCATCCGCAGGGTCGGGTCGTAGTCCCCGTCGACCTTCAGGACCATCTCGGTGTCGCCCGCGATCGGCGATTCCACGGTCAGCACGGGGCACTGGGCCAGGGCGTCCTCCGGGACCGGCTCGTAGCCCGGCGGCAGCGGCGGATCGTCCGGGCCCAGCGGGTTCGCGGAGCACCAGGACGGCCCCGAGGGGGTCTGATCCTCGTTGCTCACCTGGAACACGATCCCGTCGTAGCAGCAGACCAGCTCCTGGAACGTCGGGCCCTGCGGGAGGTTCCGGAAGTTCAGGCAGAGCTCGCAGGAGTTGCCGGCGTTGTCCGTGACCAGCACGAACCCCTGGGCGTCGAGCCCCAGGTCCGCCGCCTCCACGCGGAAGCTCACGTCCGGGTCGCCCGGCATGAAGGCTGGGTCGACCACGAGGGAGAGGTTCGTGGACCCCGGCGCCAGGGCAACGCTGGCCACGCCGGTGTCCCCGGGACGATCGTCGAGGCCGACGCCATCGATCCCGAGCACGCCGTCCACGAGCTGTGGGTCGCCGGCGCAGAGCGGCGGCAGCTCGTCCCCCACGGCGAAGCGCAGGTCGTCGATGCCGCCGAAGTTCTGGAATAGACCGCCAGCCTGCTCGTTCGAGGCCAGGGTCGCGCGGGCGATGGCCACGTCGGAGGTGATGCCGAAGAAGTTCTGGTTCGTGTCCTCCACCAGGCCGGGGAAGAGCAGCACCGTCTCGCTGCTGCCGTCCTCGTAGTCGAGGGTCGCGCTGACCTCCGCGGCGATGGCGTACTGGGCCACCAGCCAGAAGGCCAGCCCCGAGGCCGGCGTCGCGAACTCCAGGGTCACGGTCTGACGGATCGTCCCGGTGTCCACCGAGCCTCCGGACAGCGCGGCGGGCTGGCTGACGGCGCGGGGCAGGTACTCGACCTGCACGGGCACGAAACCGGGCTCGCCGGCGTTCGGGGAGGAGAACACGACCCCCGGCACCTGGTCCGAGAGGACCGTCCCCTCCGCGAACCCGTCGAAGTTCTCCAGGATCTCGGTCGTCGTCGGCCCCAGGGCCGCCTGGAAGTCGGCCTCCGTCGCGTGGCGCGTCAGCGTCGCGCCGGTGGCACTGCCGGTGAACCACGCCATCGCCAGGATGGCGGACAGGATTCCCCGCTTGGTGCGCATGTTCGTGCTCCTTCCTCCCCGATCCGCTGCAGGTGGCCGCCGCCGGAGCCGGCCCGCCGTCGGGCCGCCCGGATCCCGGTCCACCGCTGGTATGCGTCGAGAGCTCCCGATAAGTATACCGCCAAATCCCCTGATTTCAACGGCTTTACAGGCGACGGGGAGGCAGCCCCGGTAACGTCGCGGACGCGTTGCGGTTGGCCCCGTCAGTCGCCGGTGGCGGCAGCCAGGCGTGCGGACGCCTCGGGACGATCCCCGTCGCGGAACGCGCGGGTGGCGTCCTGCACGTAGGCCGCGGTGGCGGGCCGGGCCAGGAACGTGGCCCGCCAGCGGGAGTCGAGGCCGGCTAGGATCGTCTCCAGGGGTGAGAGTCCCGCCTCCAGGTGCGCCAGGGCGCTCCCCTCGTCCCCCCGCGATCGCTCCGCCCGGGCCGCCAGGGCGTTGGCCCGCAGCAGGAGATCCTGCGCCTCGAGGGTTCCGGCGAGCTGCAGGCAGCGCGCCGCCGCCTGCGCGGCCGCGGCGGCATCCCCGGAACGAAGCTTCAGCGCCGCCAGGTCGAGGTAGCCCTCGGCGGCCAGGGGCATCAGCCCGGTGTCGTCCGCCTGCTCGACGGCGGCCGTCACGTCCTCCGCGACCCCGCGGGCCGCCGCGAGCTCCAGCCGGGCCATCACGCCGAGGCGGTGATTCCGCGAGGCCTCGGCGGCGTGAACCGCATCCCGGAGCGTCGCCACCGCCTCCGAGCCGCTTCCCTCCGCGCGGAGCAACCGGCCACGGTGGACCGCCACCAGGGCGATCAGCTCCTGCTTGTCCCGTTCCGCGGCGACGGTCGCGCCCTTGTCCAGCGCCACCCGCGCTCCCGGAAGGTCGCCGAGGCGCAGGCGGACGCTTCCCAGGTGGGTCAGCGTCCGCGCCAGCAGGTCGGCGTCACCCAGATCCCGGGCGGCGGGCTCCGCCTCCTCCAGCGAGGCGAGGGCAGCGCCGTAGTCCCCCTGGCCCTCCTGGGCTTCCGCGGTGCTCAGCAGGAAGACCACGGTCCCCTCCGGGTAGTCCATCTGCCGGGCGAGGGAGAGGCCCTCCAGGGCGTACTTGAGCGACTCCTCGTAGCGCCCCTGCACCTGCTCCGTGTTGCCGATGCCGATGAGGGCCTGGAGAAGGTCGGCCGAGTCCCCCGACTCGCGGCTGCGCGCCAGGGCCTCCTTCTGGAAAAAGAACGCCTCCAGGTACTTCCCGAGGGCGGAGTTGATGAAGCCGATGTTCGACAAGGTCCACGGGAGGGCGGACTCGTCGCCGGACTCCCGGACCAGCCGGAGGCTCTCCTGGTAGCTGCGCAGGGCGTCGTCGGGCCGGCCGAGCTCCTGGTAGATGTCGCCGAGATTCGAGTACCACTCCCCCAGCCGCGGCCTGTCGCCGATCTCCTCGCCGATCCGGATCGCCTCCAGCTCCTGGTCGAGGGCCTCCTCGTTCCGCCCCAGGTTCATCAGCACCACGGCGATGTTGTTGCGGGCCGAGCCCGCGCCGCGGCGGTTCCCCACCTTCTCGTGAATCTCGAGCGCCTCGCCCCAGTAGCGCAGCGCGTCGTCGTAGCGGCCCAGCACGTTCGAGGCGATCCCGAGCCCGTTCAGCACGGTGGCGCGGCCCTGATCGTTGCCGAGCTCCATGTGCAGTCCCAGGGCGGTGTTGAAGCGGCCGAGGGCCTCCGAGGGGTTCCCCTGCTTGACCAGCACGCGGCCGAGGGCGAACTGGGCGTTGGGGTGCTTCGGGTCCAGCTCGAGGACGCGACGGTACTCCGTCGCCGCACCGTCCAGGTCTCCGGCGTCCTCCATCGCCGCCGCCAGGTCGAAGTGGGCGCTGACGCTGTTGGGCAGCAGGTCCGTCAAGCCGCGGTATGCCGCCACCGCGGCCTCCAGGTCGTTGGACACGCGGGCCTGGATGGCGCGGACCCGCGCCGCCTCGTACGGCGTCGCCTTCCCGAGCCCCCGGGACGCGGCGGCCGCCGCAGCGGCGGCCTTCTCCGAGTAGCCGAGGCTGTCGTAGGTCTCTGCCAGCACCGCTCCCGCCAGCGCGAAGTCCGGGTCCGCGCGCACCGCCGCCTCCAGCCGGCTGGCGGCGGTGACCGGATCCCCGGCGCGGACCAGGGCGATCCCCTCGCCGTAGTCCTTCAACGCCTCCGGGGACCGGGTGGAGAGGTCCGCGGACCCCGATCGCCAGTCCGCGTCCACGCCGAGCTCGTCCCGCACCTTCAGGGCCAGCTGGTCCGCCATCTCGAAGATGGCATCCTCCCCCGTCCCCTCCACCCGCACCGTGTTGCCCGCCGTGACGGTATCCCCGACCACGTGCCGGACGGTGGCCTCGAGCCGGAAGCGGGAACCGGCCCGCAGGAGGCTCCCCGTGAGGATCGAGTCCACCCCGAGGACGGCGGAGGCCCGCCGCAGCTCGTCGTCCCGGAACTCACCGCCCTGGCCCAGGCGCAGCCCGTCCAGGGCGAGCTGCAGGCGGTCCTCTCCCGCCAGCCGCAGCGCCCGGGCCTGCTGCAGGTCGGTTCGCAGCAGATCGGGAAGTCCGGTCCGGATCCAGTCCAGGGCGGGATCCCCCGTTGCATTGTGGAACGGGAGCACCGCCAGCGAGGCCCGGACCGCGACGGGCGCCAGGCTCTGCCGGCCGAGCAGATACCGCACGCCGGTCACCGCGCCGAAGACGGCCAGGCCGACGGCCACCAGCACCGCCGCGGCGCGCAGCAGGAACCTGGGCCTCCGGTAGCGGCGCCAGGCCATCGAGGCCCGCTGGCGCTTCAGGTCCGCCAGCATCTCCCGGACGTCCGGGTAGCGGTCGTCCGGGTCCCGCCTCAGGGCGCGGGCGACGATGGCCCCCATCCACGTCGGGATCTTCTTCTTCGCGAGCCGCGGCACGTCCTCGTGGACGCGCTTCATCATGCTGCCCAGGGCGGTGTCGGAGCGGAACGGAAGGTCGCCGGAGAGCATCTCGTAGAGGATGATCCCCAGCGAGTAGATGTCGCCCCGGTGATCCGGCGTCTCTCCCCGGGCCTGCTCGGGGCACATGTAGTCGATGGTCCCGAGGATCATCCCCGTCTTCGTCATGGTCTCGCCGGTGTCCAGGGAACGGGACAGGCCGAAGTCGGCGATGTAGACGGTGCCGCTCGCGTCGACGAGCACGTTCTGCGGCTTGAGATCCCGGTGCACCACGCCCGCCTCGTGGGCGGCGACCAGCGCCTCGCACAGCTGCAGCGCGATCGGCATGGCACGCTCCACGCCCATCGGCCCCTCGCGCTGCATCACGTCGCGGAGCGTCTCCCCGTCGACGAAGTTCATCGAGATGTAGGAGAGCCCGTCGCTCTCGCCGAGGTCGTGGATGCGCAGGATGTTCCGGTGGGTGACCTTGCTCGCCAGCAGGATCTCGCGCCGGAAGCGCTCCATGATCTCCGGCGAGGTGGCCATCTCGGGACGGATGACCTTCAGGGCCACGTCCCGCTGCAGGGACAGATCCCGGGCGTGATAGACGACGCCCATGCCTCCCATGCCCAGCACCGCGACGATCTCGTAGCGCTGCCCGATCTTCTGTCCGGGTTTCAGGGCGTCGTATTCGGCCTTCGTGCGGGATCGCAGGTGATCGGGCACCGAGGTCGCCGCGAGGGTCGGCTGCTCCCCGTCGTCGTCCTCGGCCTCCCCCCCGGAGGCCGAGCCGCCGAGCAGGGAGGGGAGCTCACCGGCGACCGGCACCGTCAGGGGCCGGTCGCAGCGCGCGCAGCGCTTCGCCCCCTCGGGGTTTTCCTCGCCGCATCCCGTACAGCGCATGGCTCCTGACCTCGTCCCGGCTGGGGGCGCGCCCCGCCCGGCCGAATCCGGGGTGCACGGGAGGGTGGCCTCCCGGCAGCCGAGCACCGCGGTCCGTCCATTCTAGCCCAACCGCGAAGGCCGGATCGCGGCGAGAGGCCGGGAGACGGGGGCCCTGGAATCGGGTTCTTCGGCGGGGCCCCCGGCTAGCGGATGAACCGGCCCAGGCGGGACCACCGGGTGCGATCGAAGAAATGGACGATCTTCGCGGTCACGGCCCCGATGCGGTCCCAGAGCCCGGTCCGCAGGTACGCGTCCTCGTCCTCCTCGAACGAGTACCAGATCAGGAAGGCCCGGCCCTTGATCAGCGAGTCCTCCACGAACCCCCACCGGCGGCTGTCCGCCGATTGATCCCGGTTGTCCCCCATGCAGAAGTAGTGCCCCAGGGGGACCCGGACCGGGCCGAAGTTCGCGTCCAGACGCCGCCCCGGAGGGTCGACGTGCTTCACGTAGGGCTCCTCCAGGGGGACCCCGTCGATGTAGACGATCGAGTCGATGAGGCGGACCTCCTCGCCGGGAAGGCCGATCACTCGCTTGATGTAGTCCACCTCCGGCTGGGGCGGGAAGCGGAACACGACGACGTCGCCGCGCTCGATGGGCCGGACGGGGAGCAGCGCCCGCTCGAAGGAGGTCGGGGCATCCCGGAAGATGAACGTGTTGACCAGGATGAAGTCCCCGATGAGGAGGGTGTCCTTCATCGAGCCGGTGGGGATCTTGGACTGCTGGAACACGAAGCAGCGCGAGAACAGGATGAAGATCGCGAAGATCGCGATGGTCTCCGCGTAGTCCCTCAGGGCGCTCTTCGGATGGTCGGTCATCGCTCCCCCGCGGGCCACCGACGCGGCCCTGGGTCCCACAAGGTATCACGACCCCGGGACCCGTCGCCTCCCGCGTGGTATAGTGCCCGCCGCATCCGCCACCCGGAAGACCCGCCGTGCCCGCTGCCGACCGCCACCCCTTCGTCACGACTTTCCTCGTCCTGTTTCTCGTGGACGCCGCGTTCGGCCTGGTGGTGTCGGTGACGCTCCTGACCTCGCGGTCGCTGTTCGACCCGGACGTGCTCCTCCCGGTGACCGGCCCCTTCGGGATCGCGCTGCTCCTGGGTGCGATGGTCGAGGTCACGCTGGCGTTCTCCAGGAACATGAAATGGTCGGCACGGTGGATCGGCCTGTTCGTGCTCGGCTGGCAGTTCGGCTCCGAGCTCCTGGTGATCGTGCTGGTGGCCGCGGGGGCACTGCCGCAGGAAGGACCGCTGCTCGCGGACCGCGCCCTGGGCGGGTTCCTGCTCGGCGTCAACCTCCTGCAGGTCGCCCTGGGGGCCTGGGCGGTGCGGGATCTCTCCGGGGGACATTACCGTGGCGGCGGATCGCCCCGGGGGCCGCGCCGCCGTGATCCACCGTCCCGTCGTGTATAATGGCGCCGCGCCCGGGGCTTCCGGTCCCCGGCGCGCGCCCAGCCATCCATACTCGAGCGTTGCCCGAGCAGAGAGGTCGCCATGGAGACGATCACCCTTCCCGTCCCCGCGCTCACGACCCTGACCGAGGACGAGAGCGCGTTCCAGCAGGCCGTTCGCGAGTTCGCCGAGGCGGAGATCCGCCCGCTGGCGGCGGACGCCGACGAGAAGCAGGAGTTCCCCAAGCCGCTCATCCCCAAGCTGTTCGAGATGGGCGTGATGGGGATCGAGGTCCCCGAAGCCCATGGCGGTGCCGGGTGCAACTTCTTCATGTCCGTGCTCGCGGTGGAGGAGATCTCCCGCGCGGACCCGGCCGTGGGCGTCTTCGTCGACGTGCAGAACACCTTGGTCGTCAACGCCCTGATGCGCTGGGGCAACGACGCGCAGAAGGCGCGCTACGGGAGGATGCTGGCCACGAACACCGTCGGCGCCTATGCGCTGTCGGAGGCAGGCTCGGGGTCCGACGCCTTCGCCCTGAAGTGCAGCGCGAAGGATGAGGGCGATCACTGGTCCCTGACCGGGCAGAAGCTGTGGATCACCAGCGCCCAGGAGGCCGGGGTGTTCATCGTGTTCGCCACCGTGAATCCCGAGGCGGGATACAAGGGCATCACGGCGTTCCTCGTGGAGCGTGACTTTCCGGGCTTCCAGGTCGGCAAGAAGGAGAACAAGCTGGGCATCCGAGCCTCCTCCACCTGCGAGATCCTCCTGGAGAACTGCAAGGTCCCGAAGGAGAACGTCCTCGGCGAGGTCGGCAAGGGGTACAAGGTCTCCATCGAGACCCTGAACGAGGGCCGCATCGGGATCGGCGCCCAGATGGTCGGTCTGTGCCGCGGTGCCCTCGAGGCCGCGGTCGGCTACGCCAGGGAGCGGGAGCAGTTCGGCAAGCCGATCACCGGCTTCCAGGGCGTGCAGTTCCAGGTGGCGGAGATGGCCTCGGAGATCGAGGCCGCGAAGCTGCTGACCTACAATGCCGCCCGCCTGCGGGACGCCGGAAAGCCCTTCGTGTCCGAGGCCGCGATGGCCAAGTGGTTCTCGTCGCAGGTGGCGGAGCGCGTCACGGGCCGGTGCATCGAGATCTTCGGGGGCGTCGGGTACACGAAGGACTACCCCGCGGAGAAGTACTACCGCGACGCGAAGATCGGCCAGATCTACGAGGGCACCTCGAACATGCAGCTGGCCACCATCGCGAAGCTGATCATCGGGAAGTAGGGCGGGGATCGTGTCCCGACCGCTGCGTGTCGTCCAGCTCGGGCTGGGCCCCATCGGCCGGGCCTGCGTCCGTGGGGCGATGGAGCGCGGCGGGCTCCGTGTCGTGGGTGCCGTGGACCCGGAGCCGAGCCTGGCGGGGCGTGACCTCGGCCGCGTCAGCGGCCTGCGGCGCGACCTGCGCGTCCCGGTCGACCCCGTCCCGGACCGCGTCCTCCGCCGGCCGCCGGATCTGGCGCTCCACACCACCGTCTCCTCGCTCGTCGACGCGCTGCCGCAGATCGCGCCGTTCCTCGAGGCCGGCGTGAACGTCGTATCCTCCACCGAGGAGATGTGCTACCCGTGGCGCAGCCGGCCCGGCGTCGCCCGCCGGCTGGACCGCATGGCCCGATCCGGCGGCGCCTCGGTGCACGGGACCGGCGTGAACCCCGGCTTCGCGATGGACGTCCTCGCCCTCGTCCTCTCCCGGGCGGCGCTGGAGGTCCGCGGCCTGCGCTTGATCCGCGTCCAGGACGCGGCGACGCGCCGGCTGCAGCTGCGCCTCAAGGTGGGTGCCGGGATCTCCCGCGCGGCGTTCCGCCGCCGGGCCCGGGAGGGCTCCATCGGCCACGTCGGCCTCCGGGAGTCGATGGATCTGATCGCCGCAGGGCTCGGATGGGAGCTGGAGAGCTACGAGCACCGCCTCTCCCCGGTCGTCGCGCCCCGGGATCTCCCGGGACCGCCGCCGGTGAAGCGGGGCGGTGTGGCCGGCCAGCGGGAGGTGCTCTGGGGTTTCCGGGACGGCCGCGAGGCCATACGGATGGAGCTGGTGATCGCCCTCGGTGCGGGGGAGCCCCGGGACGAGGTCCAACTCCGGGGCCGCCCGAACCTGACGCTGCGGATCGAGGGAGGCACGCCGGGAGACGTGGCCACCGCTGCCGCCCTGCTCAACGTAGCCCCGCACGTCGCCGCGGCCTCGCCGGGGCTGCGGACGGCGCTCGATCTACCCCTGCCGCGCCGCGCCGCCTCCTGACGACCCGCTCAGCCCTTCTCGATGATCCCGCAGGCGGCCCGGGCGCCGCCGGCACACCCCTTCTCCACGCCGTCGGGACAGTACGTGTCCGGGTCCACGTGGATGATGAAGGCGCTGCCGTCCTCGTCGAACACCGACAGCGGCCCCGGGGATAGGGTCACCCGGCTCGTGGTGGTCTTCATCCGCCCCTTGCCGTCGGCCCCCACCTCGATGTTGATCAGATCCCCCATGTGGAACGGGTGGTTGCCGTCGGGGTTCGAGTTGCTGTTCGGGCCCGGGTCGAAGTGCCCCTTGGCGTCCCCGCAGGGGGAGCAGGAAGCGTTCTCGTGGATGTGGACCGCGTGCGTCCCCGGCTTCATGCCGGACACCTCGATCTCGATGTCGACCAGCTTGACCCCCTCCGACGAGGGGCGCTCGGTCAGCGTCGCCTGCCCGGAGATCCCCGCATCCTCGCATCCCCGGATGGAGGCGTGGGCCCGCAGGGCGGGGCCGGTCTGCTGGGCGAGGGCGCTGCCGGTGAGGGCGAGCACGGCGACCAGGACCAGGGTCGCACGGGTGACGTTCGAACCGTTCATGGGGGCTCCTCCTGCGTTCAGCGTGATCTGTAGACGAACCAGCTTCGTACGCTACGCCGCCGTGGGTCGGCATGTCAAGAACCGGCAGGTTGACAGCCGGGAGGGGGCTCTCGCAGAATGGGCCGCCTTGCCCGACGGCCTTTTCCGGACCACCTCGCGATGTCCGTAATCCTCCCGACCCTCCTGTGTTTCGCGGCCTACGCCCTGGCCTACCGCTTCTACGCGCTGTTCCTGAGCCGGCGGATCTTCGAGTTGCGGCCCGAGGTCCCCACGCCGGCCCATGCCCTCGAGGACGGCGTCGACTACGTGCCGACCCGGCGGCCGGTGGTCTTCGGGCATCACTTCGCCTCGATCACGGGCCTCGCCCCGATGCTCGGTCCGGCGGTCGCGGTGATCTGGGGCTGGCTGCCTGCGATGCTCTGGGTCGTGTGCGGCGCCGTCCTCGTCGGCTGCGTCCACGACTTCTCGGCGCTGGTGGTGTCCCTGCGCGGTCGGGGGATGTCCATCGGCAAGGTGGCGGAGGGGATCATCGGCCCCCGCGCCAAGGTCCTGTTCCTCCTGGTGATCTTCTTCGGGGTCGGACTGGCGATGGGGGTATTCGTGTTCGTGATCGCCCGCCTGTTCTCCTTGCAGATCGATGCGGCCACCCCGGGCTACCCCTCCGCGGTGACTCCCTCCGCCGGCCTGATGTTCGTCGCGGTGGCGGTAGGCTACGGGCTCTACCGCAAGGGGCTCCCCCTCGCGCCGCTGGCCACGGCGGGCTTCCTGGTGGGCCTCGTGCTGATCTGGGTGGGCTACCTCTTCCCGACCGCGGGCCTGCCGGCGGCGGCGTGGCCCGCGGGGGCCACGTGGATCGCCATCCTGCTGGGCTACGCGTTTCTGGCCTCGGTCCTGCCCGTGTGGGTGCTGCTGCAGGCCCGGGACTTCATCAACTCCCTGCTGCTGTATCTGGGACTCATCGCAGCGTATGTCGGCCTGTTCGTGGTGGCACCCTCGTTCCAGGCGCCGCCGGTCCGCACCGAGGTGGCCGGCGCGCCGTCGATGCTCCCCTTCGTGTTCATCATCATCGCCTGCGGCGCCGCCAGCGGCTTCCACGGACTGGTCGCGTCGGGGACGACCGCGAAGCAGCTCGACCGCGAGACCGATGCCCGGCCGGTGGCCTATGGCGGGATGGTCGCCGAGAGCCTCCTGGCGCTGCTGGCCGTGGTCGCGACGACGGCGGGTTTCTCCAGCGCCGACGCCTGGAAGACCCGGTATGCCGACTGGGGCTCCGCACAGGATCTGGCGGGGAACCTCAGCGCTTTCATCGGCGGCACCGCCCGTTTCATCGAGGGCCTCGGGGTGAACCACGGACTGGCCGCCGCGTTCGTCGCCGTGGTGGTGGTCTCCTTCGCCCTCACGACGCTGGACTCCGCCACCCGGCTCCTGCGGTACAACGTGGAGGAACTGGCCGCGACCGTCGGTCTCCGCCTCAACCGCTATGCGTCCAGCGTGGCCGCGGTGGGCGTGATCGCGCTGTTCGCGTTCTACAAGGTGGACGGCCAGCCCGCGGCCCTGGCCCTCTGGACGCTGTTCGGGACCACGAACCAGCTGCTGGCCGGCCTGACGCTGCTGGCGGTCACCGTGTATCTGCGGCAGCGGGGAAAGCCGGTGCTGTTCACCGGCCTGCCCGCGCTCTTCATGCTGGGCTCGACCCTGACCGCCATGACGTCGAACCTCTGGACCTTCGCCGGGGGGGAGCAGATCCGGTGGCTGCTGCTCGTGGTCGGCGGGATCCTGTGGGTCCTCGGGGTCTGGATCGTCCTGGAGGGGGTGCTGGCGCTGCTCCAGGTGCGCCGCGCCGCCGGCCCCGAGATCCCGATCCGCCCCTGAAGCCGCCTCCCCTTGCCAGGAGGGCCCCCGCAGGAGTATCCCTATGCCGGGGCCGGGGCGGTTCCCCGGCCCGGAGGACGTGCCGCGATGCGGAAGCTCTGGTTCGCCGTCCCGATGGCCCTCGGGGTCCTCACGGCCCTCCCCTCGGCCGGGGACGACATGACACTGCACCTGGATCGGGCGCGGGTGGCGGCCGACACGCTCGGCAGCCGGCTGATGAGCACCCTCATGCGGGAGCTGCAGCAGGGCGGTCCCGCGGGGGCCGTGCAGGTCTGCTCCGAGCAGGCCCAGGCGATCGCGGAAGACCTCTCCCGGGACGGGCTCACCGTCCGGCGCGTCACGCTGCGACCGCGCAACCCGAAGGACGCACCCGACCCCTACGAGGAGGTCAAGCTGCTCGATCTCGAGGCGGCACGGGCCGGCGGTGAGATGCCGCCGGAGCTCTACGAGGAGGTCACGCTGGAGGGCGTCCACCAGCTCCGCTACCTGCGGCCGCTGACCATCCGCCGCCCCTGCCTCGGGTGCCACGGAGATCCCGAGGAGCTGGCGCCGGGAGTCCGGGAGATGCTGCAGGAGCTCTACCCCGAGGACCGGGCCCTGGGGTACGCGGAAGGCGACCTGCGGGGGGCGATCTCCGTGACGGTCGTGCTCGACTGAGCCCTCAGCGGACGATGCAGACCGGCAGGCCGTCCCGGATCTTGTTGAGCAGGCACTTCGGGACCAGCTCCCCCTCGTACAGCATCGCGTCCGGGCAGCTGTCGCAGACGTCCACGCGGCCGTCGTCCAGCATCTGCGGCGAGTCGACGATGCTCACGACCTGGTGGTGAACGTGTCGCTGCATCTCGCGGACCAGGTCGGGTAGCTCCTCCCCGATCTCGCCCATCGCCAGCAGCCCGGCGCCTGCCGCCGCGACCCCGGGCTCCGGGGAGAACAGGTACTTGCCCATGGTCTCGCGGTACTGCTCCTGCATCGTTCCGTAGGCATCCGGGCCGAGCTGGCCGATCACCTTCCCATCGCGCAGCACCGCGACGTTCAGCAGCCAGGCGATCCGCTCCTGGTGGTGGATCTTGGGGATATAGGCGCAGGGCTGCGTCCCGTAGACCCGCTCGATCGTCTCGCTCAGCTCCGGAAGGGGCACGTACTGGTCCGAGGGACCGCCGTAGACGTCCTTGAACGTGGTGAACACGACGTTGCCGATCACGTCGCTCTGGCTCTTGTAGAACTCGAGCAACTCCGCGAGGCCGTCGAGGTAGCGGCGCAGCACCGGCGCGATGAACCCCAGCCGGACCTCGTGCTGCCGCCCGCGGAACATCCGGCAGTAGCTGGATTTCAGGCGGATGAGCTCATCCTGGGTGTTGTTCGCCAGCCGGTTCTGCCACAGGCTGGCGTGGATGATGACCTCGGTGCATCCGGCACCGACGAGGGAGTCCAGCCGTTCCTCGTCGAGCTGGACGCCATTGGTATAGAGACGCGGCGCGATCCCCTTCGAGCGGGCGTACGTGATGAGCTCGTCCAGGCGGGGAAACAGCAACGGCTCGCCGCCGGCGATGGAGAGACACTGGATGTTCCGCCGCGCGAACAGGGTATCCACATCCTCCTTCAGCTGCTCGAGCCTCTGATCGGCGGCGACCTCCTCCCCGTCCCAGTGGCCGCGGTAGCACCCCGGACAGTCGAGCTGGCAGGCGGTGGTCACCTCGATCCAGCCGTTCGGGTTGTCGTGCTTCGTCCAGGGAATGCGGTAGAGCTCCGAGAGCTGCATCTCCCCCCCCCGCACCCGCTCCGATGGACTCCGGCGGGTCCTCACTGCAAGAGCTTCCGGGTGCTGCACTAGATCTTGCGGCAGCGACCTCCCGGACGCAAACGCGGCTGCGGGAAACCGATTCCATGAATGGAGCGTCTTTGTAAAAAGAGAACGTCCATGGAAACGGAAAGGTGTGGGGCCGTGTCGATGGACGACACGGCCCCGCAGCGTCGGCGCCCGAGCGCGCTCAGGGGGTGCAGGGAACCGCGGCGTCCGGGACCGGGGATCCGGTCGAGTCGAACCCGTAGGCGCTCTCCGCGCAGCCGCTGTCCGAGGCGACCAGGAAGTAGACATTTCCCGCCGGCATGTCTAGGGTCACGGTCGTTCCGGGCTCGAGGCAGGAATCGCCGCCGTCCAGCCCGGGGTCGACGAAGGATGCGTGGGAGTAGAAGCCGCCGATGGAGCCCTCGTAGAGATTGTAACCCACGGCACCGCTCACCGCGTCCCAGGAGAGCTGCAGGCCGCCGCCACCGTCGACGGCGACCAGCAGCGGGCTTCCGGGCGCACCGTCGGGCACGGGTTCCGGCGGACCGGAACAGGTGACGCAGGTGTCCGGGTCGCACGTCAGGGAGCTGTAGGCCAGCTCGATGTCGTCGACGTCCCAGCCCGCGGCGTTGTTCGGGCCTCCGACCCAGCCGGCGGCGCTCTGGAAGCGGAAACGCACCGAGACCTGGCTCCCGCGGGTCTCGTTGAAGGACGTCAGGTCATAGGGCCCGGCGGGGCTCATGGAAGCGGGGGCGTCCACCTCGTCGCGCCAGGTCTGCAGGACGTCGTAGCTACCGTTCCCGTCGTGGTCGATCTCCACCGCGACGGAGTCCTGGAGGCTGCTGTTGCTGTACCCGTCGAACGCATGCTGGAACGACAGGGAGAGCAGCTGGTCGGCGGGGGCCAGGTCGTACGTGAACAAGAGGCTGCGCTGGCTGGCGTCGCGGACGATGCCGGTGCAGTCGGTCTGCCCCATGTGCCAGGACGTCGGCGCGCTGCTCACGTTGCACCCCTGGATGCTCCACTCCGGGTCCGCCGAGGAGCTCAGATCGCCGTCCACCGGGTCCACCAGCCCGCCCGGGGTCACCGACTCCCCGTCGAGAAGGATCTCCATGGTCTCCTGCCAGCTCCCCCCGGCGCCGTCGGAGAGATCCACCTGGAGCACCGCCACCTCGCCGCAGAGGCTGGAGGGACCGTCCGCGAGGCTGACCTGCCATCCCGCCATCGCCGAGGCGCCCGGCGCGAGATCGGCAAGGGGCTGGACCCCGGCGGGGATGATGTCGATCACCGCGCCGGGGGGCGCGGACAGCACGGTGACCTGGGCTCCGAGCCCGGTGCCGTTGCTGCATCCCCCGTTCACCAGGTCCAGTGACAGATCCACCGTCTCCCCCCGATCCAGGAAGGCATCGCCGTCGCAGCCGCCGCCGACGCCCTGCGCCGCGACGGACAGGCGCGCGGGACCGGGGGAGGTTCCGAGGTTGCGCGTGACCAGGGCGAAGTCCTGGTCCGTCCCGTCGGCGTTGCCGGGGACGCCGTCCCCTCCCAGGGTCGTTGCCCGGACCTTCAACGAGATCGGGTCACAGGTGAAGGAGTCACCCGAAAGCAGGATCCCCTCGACGTTGTTGAGGGCGTCGTTGGTGCCCCCCGGCTTCGTCAGGCCCTCGAAGAAGTTGTTGCCGCGCCAGATCGTGAGCCCCTGGGAGAGCTCCAGGTCGAGGTTGTTCACCAGGCAGGGGCTGCAGCCCACCACGCCGGGAGGATCGGTCCACACCAGGGTCGTCTTGACCGGGGCGGCGGGGTCCTGGACATAGCGCGGCACGATGTAGGCCCCCGCGTCGCCGGTGGCGCCCAGGATGACGCTCTGGTCGACGATGCCGAGGTCGCCGCCGGCGTCGATCACGTTGCGGAGGGCAGGTCGTCCCCAGCCCTCCGTGTTGTTGGGCACGTCGGGGGCCTCGAGGTCCACGGCGCTGTGGATCAGCAGCGCCTTGGCCATCGCCGGCGAGGGGTAGGCCCCCTGCTGGCCCTGGTACCAGTCGAACAGCAGCGCCGAGGCTCCCGCGATCCGGGGCGATGCCTGGCTCGTCCCGGAGTAGCGCGTGTACTGCAGGGTGCCGTCCACGCCCTGGGAGTCGCAGCAGCCGACACCGCCACCGCCGTCGCAGGCGCAGCTGTAGGACGCGAAGCTCGACAGCATCCCCGCGGTGACGTGTCCCGGCGCCACCACGTCCGGCTTGATCCGGCCGTCGGCGGTGGGCCCTCGCGAGGAGAAGCCCACCACGACGTCGATGTCGTCCGCCGACGTGGCGCAGATGTCGGGACACTCCCCGGGGCGGTAGTTCTCGGTGGCGCCGACGGTCACGATGTTCTTGGCGGCCTTCGGCGAGGTGAGCGAGGAGGCGCTGGGTCCCGAGTTCCCGGCGGAGAACACCGCCAGGTACTGCTGGTTCCCTGGCGAGGTCGCCACCGCGTCCCGTACCACGGCGTCCCAGGACTGCGCGGTGACCGTGTAGGAGGAGCCCGACGGCTGCCCATCGGTGAAGGAGTGGTTGCCCAGCACCGCACCGCCGGTGGCAACCGCGTTGGAGGCCAGCGCCGCCGGATCCCCGGCGACCCCGGAGGGGCACAGACTCGCCACCACCGGCTGGATGAAGAGGGTCGCTCCCGGTGCGCTGCCGCCGCCCCAGTGGAATCCCCCGGAGTCGGTCAGCCCCGTGCCGCCGCTGGTCGCCCGGCCATCGGCAGCGATCATGGAGGCCACGTTCGTCCCGTGCCCGTCGGGATCCTGGGGGGTCGGGCAGAGGCCCGTGGCGTACGTGGTGCGCCCCCGCACGTCCGGGTGAACCGTGGAATCGTCCCCGGTGTCGAGACCGCTGTCGGCCACCGCGACCGTCACCCCCGAGCCATCCGCCCCGATCTGCGTCAGCCAGGAGAAGTAGTCGGGGTCGGGCTGGCCTCCGGTGATGTTCCCGGCGACGATCTGGGCGGCCCGTTCCCCCTCCAGCCGCGGCTCGTGATATCGCTCGGCCCAGAACACCTCCGGACCGGAGAGCAGCTCCGCGAGCCGCTCCGCCGGGAAGTCGTCCACCAGGAGGTAGTGCAGCACGTCCCGCTGGCTCGTCGCCGCGACGGCGCTCCGCCGCTGGATCCGGCCGCCGGCGTCCTCGACGGCCCGCTCGATCGCCGCCCGCCCCGGAAGGTCGAACAGCACCAGCCGCACCGGTACGCGCTGCGCCGTCCGGGCGAGGTCCTTCAGCTCCGAGGACCAGCGGTAGGCCGGGTGCAGCTCGCCGACGAACTCGACGGCCTCCATCCTCCGGAGGGCCGCCGGAGCCTCGCCCTCCACCAGGAGGAGATAGCCGAAGGTCGCGAGGTACTGCACCGGCCGCGCGCCGAGCCGCTCCATCGTGGCCAGCCACTCCGGCCGCACCGGCGCCTGGAACTTGACCAGGTACGGCCGGGGGCCCTCGACGTCGGTCCGGGTTCGCCAGGCCCTGGGAACCTCGGGCTCCCCCTCCCGCGCGTCGATCCGGACCTCCCCGAAGCGCAGGTCGAAGGCTCCGGGCACCGGATGGAAGCGCAGTCCGCCGCGCTCCAGCCCCGGCACCGCACCGGCCGGAAGCTCCACGAAGCGCCAGGCCCCGTCCTTCTGCAGGACGCGAACCTCCTCCGGGAGCGACCGGGCCGGGTCCTCCGGGCCGACGAGCCACCCGCGCAGCGGCGTCGCCGGGGTCGAGGGAATCGCGCAGAGCACCAAGACCACACAGCAGAAGAGGTTACGCACGGAGGGCACCTGTCTTCCCGGGCGGGAGAGTGATTGAAAAACGACTATCTACCAAATCTATGGCAACGGATGGCGGGGGGCAACCGGAAAGGTCTCCAGCCGGGCCTCTAGTAGCGCTCCGGGATGAACTTGCGGCCGCCCAGGGTGGCCT
>JASFRI010000044.1:0-17088 GCA_050115015.1 Acidobacteriota bacterium | reverse complement strand
GATCTCCCGCTCCCGGAGCAACCGGTCCTTCTCGCGCTCCAGGGGATCGAACTCGTCGAAGAAGCGTGCCGTGGCGAACCCCAGGGCCGCGCTCGCCTCCCCGGTGGCCCAGATGTCCACCAGCCGGTGCAGCGCGTCCTCCTTCTGCTGCAGGCCCATGTCATGGAGGGGCGTGCCCGGCGACAGGGTCTCGCCGCCCCGGAAGCGTCCGCGCTGATAGCGGATGATCGGCTCCACCGCCGACAGGAGCTTCGCGGCCGTCATCAACCCGACGGTGACCCGCGTGCGGCGGAACACCGCCGCGATGATCTCGCCGTGCTCGTGGTTGGGGATCAGCACCCCGTCCTTGACCGTGTAGCCCCCGATGATCCGGCTGGCGGGCACACGGAGCTTGAAGATCGGATCCGACGTGGAGGAGAGCTGATGGACCAGCTTCCGGGTCACCGCACCGCGGTCGAAGGTGCCCGGGTCGGTCTCCTCCAGGATGATCATGCAGCTGCTCTTGATCCGCTCGTCTCCGGAGTTGACCGCGGCGGAGACGAAGTTCGCGTAGCCCATGTTGGTGATGAACCGGCCGCGCTTCTCCACCTCCAGGATCGGCTCCTTTCCCTCCTCCCACTCGACGATCCGCACCTTCCCGGACATTGCCCGGGTGTTCACGCCCACGTACGGGAGGGGCTCCGTCAGGGCGAAGGCGCCGCGCCACTGCGCCCGGTCCTCACCGGGCTGCGGCGGGACACAGCGGGACATGTAGGTCCGCTTCTGTTCCTCGGTCCCCCGCTCGTGAATGGGCGCCAGTGCCAGGTGGCCCGCCATCCCGCAGGTGGCGGCACCGCCGTCGACCCACGCCATCTCGAAGGCGGTGAGGGCCAGCGCCAGGTTCTTGGGCCCCTCGAGGAAGCCGCCGTGCTCCGGCTCCATGAACATCGCGGTGATCCCCGCCTCGTCGAACACCGGGAGGAGGGCCGCCTTCTGGTCGGTCCACTCGTGGGAGTTGCGGCCCCCCTCGGCCACGAGGCGGGCCACCGGGCCCCGCGCCGCCGCCCGGACGGACTGCACCACCATCTGCAGGTCGGGACGCTCGCTGAAGCGCCAGAGGATCTGACGGACCTCGTCTCCCGGCAGCGTGAGGAGAGCCGGACGCGTTTCCGGCTTGGACTTGACGGTGACCATGGGGGCTTCCTCCCTGTTGTGATGCGGGATCGCGGCCGCGGGCCGGTCCCCGTCCCGGCAGGTAGGGGGGATCGGTCGTTTCGGAGTCGGCCGCGGCACCCCTTCGGAACGGACGAGGGGCGTCTTCCGGGAACCTCGCAAGGACCGTTCCAGAATCGACACCCGTCCCCGCCACGGCCTCCAGGAGGGTGCGCCCCGTGAACCGTTGTGGGACGCGGCGTTTCCCGAGACGGTCCCGGCGGCGCTTTGTCCCCTTCCGGCACCCTGGGTGATTTCCCCCGGACGGGTGGTGCCGGGGAGCGTTCACCTGCGCCTTTCCGCCCACCCCGGCGGTGCGTGCAGCGGCGGTGCCGCCTCAGCGATCGATGCGGGGCTGCCGCCAGTCGGGGGCCCCCACGAGCTCGGGGGACCCGTCGCGGACGTAGACGGCGTTCCGCTCCCGGAGGTAGGGGACCGGGACCGGGTGCGGGAGGTAGTGGTCGGCGAAGGCCGGGTTCCTGGCCAGGGCCGCGAGATACGGCAGGCGGACCTCCTCGCCCCGGGCGTGCCGCTCCACGGTCTCCTCCGGGAAGAACGTGACGATCAGGTCCGGCTTCCGGCCCAGCACGTAGTCGAAGTCGAACTTGTCATGCCCCCGGGGAAATGCGGCGCGGCGTGGCGCGTGGGCGATCCGCGCGTCGGACTTTCCCAGCATGTCGATCACGGGCCGGCGGCTGAAGTACGAGACCGCCCCCGCGGCGATCACCCCGACGCTCGCCTCCGTCGACGTATTGCGCTCGATGAGGATGCCGGCGACGGTCCCGGCCTCGGGGCCGCCGTTGTCGGACGCCAGGCGCGCCGGCGAGAACGTCGTCAGCTGGAGCGCCATGGCGCCGACCGCCAGCGCGCTCACCGCGGCCTGCCAGCGGAGGGGAAGGCCGAGACGGACCGGAACCGCCAGCGCCGCCGCCAGGAGCACCGGAACCCAGGGCGCCAGGAAGCGGGAGTACGGGAAGAGGTCTCCGCCGACGCGGACGATGGCGAGCAGCTGCAGGCCGAGCCCCGCGCCCAGCAGCGCGTAGCGGCGATCCCGCAGCCGCGCCCAGCCGACCCCGGCGATGATCAGGAACAGGCCGTAATGGCGGAAAAAGCGCCAGAGGTAGCCCAGGGCCGCGCGGGGGAGCCCATCGATCCCCTGGACCTTCAGGTAGTAGGTGTTCGGCAGCGGGGACCCGTAGAAGGCCAGGCGGAAGATCTCATGACCGACTGCCGGCAGGGCGGCGAGGGCCAACAGCCCCAGCCGGCGGGGACGATCGACGGACAGTCCCAGGTCCAGGATGGCAACGGCGATCCAGAGCACGTGGGCGTCGCTGCGCACCAGGGGCAGCAGCGCCAGGGCCAGGTAGGTCCAGGGACTCCACCGACGGGCGGGCGTGTCGCGGACCACGCCGAGGATCGCCGCCAGGAAACAGGCCATGAGCAGCGGCGTCTCGAAGCCGTTCACCAGGAAGTAAGCGAGGTCCGGGGTCAGCGCGAGGCCGAGGATCGCCGCGGGATACGCGACCCCGGGCCGCGGGACGAACTGCCGGACCAGCCTGCCCGTCAAGACGAGCACCAGGAGCCCCAGGCCGAGGGCGATGCTCTTGACGGCCACCGACGTCGCCCGGTCGGGAAGCGGCAGCAGGTGGACCGCGGCCATCGTCAACATCCAGGCGGGATTCGTGTACCCCTCGACCCGCTCCCCGGGATTCCAGACCGGCCCGTCTCCGGCGGCGACGTGGCGCGCATAGCGCATGGAGATCATCTGGTCGTCGTCGAGCCAGAAGTACCGCTCGCCGTCCACCCGGGCGCTCGCATGGAACAGCACCAGGAGCCACGGGATCGCCAGCAGGAGGAACCCCGCGAGGAGACAGGCCGCCCCCCGCCATCCCCCCCACCGGTCCCGGTCCGTCATGCGGCCCGACTTCCGCAGCACCGGATCAGGCGGCGGCCCGGATGAGGAAACGCCGGTCCGGCGGCAGGCCCCGCCAGCGGACGCGCGACCCGCCGGGCCACACGACCTCAAGGACGTCGAGGGGGCCCGGGTGTTTGCCGAGGCCGAAGTGGAGCCGGCGATCGTGGACGGAGAGGAAGGACTCACCGCTCAGCAGGACGCGGGTCTGGACCCGGTCGCCGGGGATGCGCACGCGGGCGCCCAGGATCGACCTCCCGCCCGGAGCCGGGAGCAGGAGCACCTGCAGCCAGTCTCCCGGTGCCCCGTCGTTCCGCAGGAGCGTGGGCGTCTCGTCCAGGTTCGAGATCAGGAGGTCGGGGTCCCCGTCGTCGTCGAAGTCCCCCACGGCCAGCCCCCGGCTTGCGGCCGTCAGCCGGAGGCCGGGTCCGGCCTCCTCCGTGGCGTCGGTGAAACCGCCGTTTCCGTCGTTCCGCAGCACCTGGTTGCGCTGCCGGTAGGTCTGACCCAGTTCCGGGTGCTCGTCCACCTGGGGATAGATGTGACCGTTGGCGATCACGAGGTCCACGTCGGCGTCCTGGTCCAGGTCCACGAGGGCCGTCCCCCACGACAGCGACAGGAACGTGGCCGGCCCCACGCCGCTGGTCTCGCTGGCGTCCTCGAAGAAGCCCGCGCCGTCGCCGCGATAGAGGGTGGTGAAGTCCTCGGAGAAGTTCGTCACGACCAGGTCCGGGAACCCGTCGTTCTCCACGTCCCCGAGGGCCACGCCCATCCCGGCCTGCGCCGCGCCGTTGGCATCCAGCGCGGCCCCGGACCATAGGCCCACCTCCTGGAACCTCGCGTCCCCCTCGTTCCGGTACAGGTAGTTGGGGTCCGAGTCGTTCGCCACGTAGATGTCCGGGCGATCGTCGCCGGTCAGCTCCGCGGAGAGCACGCCAAAGCCGAAGCCCTCCCCTCGGTCCTCCAGCCCCGACCTCGCGGTGGCGTCCGTGAAGTGCCCCGACCCGTCATTCAGGAGAAAGACGTCGCGGGCGCCCGGCAGGCCGAAGGGACCCATCGCCACCCGGGCGACCCCTTGCCAGTCCAGGGTCGGCCGGGCGGTGAGCACCTCGTCCATCGTGCAGTCGATGTAGCGTGCGATGTAGACGTCGGGATCCCCGTCCCCGTCGGCATCCAGGAACGTGGCCCCGGTGTTCCAGCCCGGTAGCGCGAGCCCCGATCCGGCGGCGCGCTCCTCGAACGTGCCGTCTCCCCGGTTCCGGTAGAGCAGGTTCGGACCGAAGTTCGTGACGAGGAGATCGATCCAGCCGTCCCCGTCGACGTCGGCGGCGGCGACGCCGCTCCCCCATTGGCCGCCACCGTCCACGCCCGCCCGGTCGGTGACGTCGAGGAACCGCCCGTCCCCCTCGTTGCGGTAGAGGGCATTCCGGCCCCGCCGGACGATCCGGCTCTCCTCCAGCCTCCAGCCGTTCACGAGATAGGCGTCGACGTCGCCATCACCGTCGTAGTCGACCCAGGCCACGCCGGCGCCGGCCGAGTCCAGGAGATGGTCCTTCCCCGGCCGGCCGGCCTCGAGCACCACGGACAGACCGCTCTGCGCGGCCACGTCCACCAGGTGGATCCCCTCCCCGGCAAGCGCCGGGGAGATGACCAGCGTCAGGAGCCAACCCCACGCGGCCGGACCGAGACTCCGGTTCCGCCGGGAGCGCGACGGGCCCCTCAGGAACCGACCAGCGAGCTGTACGTGGATGAGACGATCTTCCACTGCTCCTTCAGCGCCTTCATGTCGGACGACCCGGCCATCTTGGCGATCTGCTGCGAGGCGCCCAGAAACGCCTGCTTGGCCTTCTTCGTGACGATCACGAACCCCTCGTCGTACATGCCGTCGTCGCCGTCGTTGGAGTGGTGGTGGTGCCCCCCATCCAGCAGTCGCTTCCGGACCGCCGCGACCGAGGCATCCCCCTCGTTCCCCAGCTGCGCCACGAGTGCGGCCAGCGCCTCGATCTTCGACTTGTCGAGGGTCTTCCCACCGCTCGCCTCGAGCGAGGCGACGATCCCCTGGGCGTGGTTGTAGGCGCTGGCGAGGATCGAAAGGACCATGTTGTGCTCGGTCTGCTTGAGGGCGAGGATCCCGTCGGCCAGCGAGCTGTAGGTGGCGACCATCTCCGCGGGGGTGTCGGTCTGGCTGGCCGCCGCGACCGGCGGGACCGCGAGCAGCAGGGTCGTCACGAGCAGCAGCAACGCTCCCTTGGCGTGAGGTGACTTGCGCATGGACATCCTCCTGGGCAGGTGATCCACCTGCCGGTGACCACCGCCGGGAAGAAGCTCCCGGACGGCACCGAGCGCGAACCGTTACGACGGGAGGTGCAGGACCTACCCGCGACGTTGCCGGACGGCCCTTCCCGGCCGACCGGACGTCCATTATCCCCGATCCGGGGTCCGGCCGGAACTCCTTGTGAAGTGCTTCACACCCGGACCGATCCGCCCATGGCGTCTGCAGGACCGTCGGCGTATGATTCCGTGACACTCTGAATGGCTCAATTCACGAACACGGTGACAGAGGGGCGCAGCTGCACCCGCGCTGGCTTCGTTTCGCTCCCTGCGGCGCAGCGCTCGGCCAAACAGGGGCCACGGCGACTACGCCTCGGTCGCGCGCCTTGCGAGCGACTACTTGACAACCGGAGGGTTCGCGTCATGGGCAAGAGGGCGGAGAGGATTGCGTTGAGGATCATCATGGGTTGCGCCGCACTGCTGCTGCTCGCGGGGAACGGCACCATGGGCCAGGGCCCTTCCGCGGACACGGCGGAGATCGGGTACCGCTTCCAGCAGCTACGGGATCAGGTCGACTCCGCCGCCTACGCGGCGCGCGCCTCCTGGGCGGAGCACGTCGTGCTCTCCTGGCAGCTTGGGCGGGGCAGGACGCCGACGCCGGCCGAGTACCGCCTGGTGACCGCGGTGGCCCGGGAGCAAGGGCTGCCCCGGAGCGCGGTGCTCTCCGCCGCCATCGCCGGCGAAGCGCCGGCGCCGACCTGGGCCCAGTTGCGGGAGTTCCTGGACCGCACGGGGCCCGAGGACCTGCGGATCACCCCCGGGATGGCCCGGGAGGCGGCGCGCCTGGAGGCGAGCCCCGGCGGTCCGGCACGCGCCGACGAGGCCGTGCGGCTCGACGGCGCCCCGGCCCCGAAGCGATCCGAGGCCGTCCAGGGGAGCATCGTCTACCAGCACTACTATGGTTACATCCACGCCCACACCAGCCTCTCCGACGGCGTCGGTACGCCGGATCAGGCGTTCGCGCAGGCACGGGGCGCCGGCCTCGACTTCCTCGGCATCACCGACCACGGGGAGGCCATGGGCACGCTCCCGGGGGACCGGTGGAACACGCTGCGGACGGCCGCGGATGCCGCCGACGATCCCGGCGCCTTCGCGGCGCTGGCCGGCTTCGAGTGGAGCCACCCGACGTTCGGACATCTGAACGTGATGAACACGGACGACTTCACCCATGCGCTCGCCACCCAGTCGCTGAAGGTGTTCGGCCAGTGGGTGGTCGCCCGTCCCGATGCCTTCGCCACCTTCAACCATCCCGGCGATTACGACCTCCTCGGGACCGAGTTCGCCCATCTGCCGAAGGTCGCCCTCTCCTTCGTCGTGCCGGTGGTGGGAATCGAGGTCTGGAACCGCAGCGGGGACCTGGACGACTACTACTACCAGTGCCTCTGGACCAGCTGCGTCGACACGTACATGGGCGACGCGAATCGAAAACGCTGGTTCCTGGGCGCGCTGGGAGGGCAGGACAATCATGACGCGAGCTGGGGCATCCAGAACCCGATGCGCACCGTCGTCCTGGCGACGGAGCTGACCCGCGCCGGCATCGTCGATGCATACAAGGAGCGCCGGTTCTACGTGACGGAGGACAGCGACCTGATGCTGGAGTTCACCGCCGACGGCTTCCCGGTGGGATCACGGGTGCAGGAAGAGAGCGGGCTGTTCCGGGTGGTGGCCTGTGACGGCGGCGGCGATCAGTTCGAGGAGGTGCGGTTCCACCGGGACGGCATCGTGATCGAGTCTCGGGCGGTCTCCGGCAACTGCATCGATACGACCTTCGATGACTCGGCGACGTCGGGATTCCACAACTACACCGTCATCGTGCGCCAGACCGATGACGAGAACCTGGACGGGAGGAACGACGAGGCGATCTCGTCACCCATCTGGACACTTCCCTGATCGCGGACACCACTCCGTCGAGCTTCTGCCTCCAGAGGTTCCGGCTCCGGCCTCCCTCCGTCCACGGCGCTTGAAAGCCCGCAGCGGGGGTGAGAGGATGGACCGTCACGGTCTTGAGGAACACGGAACCGAGAGCGATCCGGATGCGGGTCGAGAGCCTGCTGCTCGCCGGGGTCCTGCTGGGGCTGCCCGCCCCGGGCAGGGCTTCGTCTCCACACCTGGGTCTGTACGACACCTGGCGCTGGACCCGCTTCACCACCGAGTACGGTCTTCCGTCGGACAGCGTCCACGAGGTCGCGGCGACCCGTGCCGGAACGACCTGGGCGGCCACGTCGGGCGGCCTCGCATGGTTCGACGACTATCGCTGGCATCGCGTCGAGACCGGACTACCCCGGTCGATCGTCCGGCACCTCTTTCCCCTCGGAGAGGACCGCGTTCTCGCGATCTCCGCAGGCCGGGTCTTCGGGGGAGATCGAGGCGGCTTCCGCGAGATCCCCCTCGGCTTCGATGGGGGGGATTCGGAGGTGGCGAAGGCCTTCCCCGTCGATGACGGGTTCGTGATCCTGGTCTATCAGGAAGGGCACACCCGATCGCGCCTCTACCGGTACGAGGACGGCGTCGTCCATCCGTTCGATCCCCCCTTCCCCCTGGAGCACAGCGACAAGTTCCCACAGCTCTGGAGCGTGCGGGAAGGCGTCCTGTGGGTGAACACCGCCGGAGGGCTGCTCCGCTGGCAGGACGGCGAGTGGTCGGCGCCGTTGCCGTTCCCTCACAGCCGGAGGGTCGGAGTTGGCCAGGTGGCGGGAAACTCCACAGGCGACCTCCTCCTCGTGGTCAGCGAGCCGATCTCCCAGCGAGGCATCTGGGAGTGGAGCGATGAGCGAGGACTCTCCCGAAGGCCGGGCCGCCAGATCGCGGTCAACGCTCTCAGCCTGGGACCTCACAGGGAGGCCATTCTCGTGTACGCCTCCGGCCGGGTCGAAATCCGGGAGAAAGGGGTTTGGTCGCGCCTCGCCCCGCTCCCGCCGGAGATGAAGCGGGTGCTGTTCCTGCGTCACGATCTCGCGGGCGACCTGTGGGTGGGGACGCAGAACGGGCTCTTGCACCACGACGTCGCCGTTCCTCTCTGGCGGAACCTCGACCCCGCCGCGTCCGAGCTGGAGGGCTTCATCCTGGAGATCCTCCGGACCCGGAGCGGCGACCTGTGGCTGGGGACCGGGGCGGGGATTCACGTGCACCATCCCGATGGCTCCACGGAGCGGATCGAGCGGATCCTGGGGACACCCCTGAACGAGGTCACCGGCCTCGCCGAGGACGACGAGGGGAACGTGTGGGTGTCCAGCGGCTCCGCGTTCGAGGGCGCGTTCCGCTGGGATGGCTCGACCTGGCGCCACTTCGGGAGCGACGACGGGCTCAGGGCGCAGCGGGTGCACCGCATCAAGTGGGACCGCGAGGGCCGGCTCTGGTTCCTCGGCATGGCACGCACGTACGGGCACCGTCCGGGCGAGGAGGAGCCGGGCGCCTTCGTGCTCTCGGGCGACCGCTTCGAACCGTGGGGAACGGCGGAAGGGCTCCCCAGCGGGCGGGTGTACGACTTCGAGGAGGCGCCCGACAGCTCCCGGTGGTTCGCCACCCGCGGGGGGCTCAGCCGCTGGCGCGACGGCGAGTGGACCCACTGGACCATGGACGACGGGTTGAAGATGAACCGGGTGTTCACGCTGACCGTGGATCGCGACGGCCGGACCTGGTTCGGCCACCAGGGAGGCGGGCTGGGCATTCTGGAGGACGGAGACCCTCGGTACCTCACCACGGCGGACGGTCTGCCCAACGACGAGGTCTGGGACGTGGTGGCCGATCCCCGGGGGGGCATCTGGATCTCCACCCAGGGAGGCATCTGCTCCTACCGCGAGGCGATCTGGGCCTGCCTCGACACCACCTCCGGTTTGAGCAATGACCACACCTGGCCCCTGCTGGCCCTGCCCGACGAGCTCTACGTCGGAACGCTGGGCAACGGCCTCAGCATCCTGGACCTCCGCTCCGGGGGACCACCCCCACGGATCGAGCTGCAGGAGCCGATCGTGGAGGATCGCTCGGTGCTGCTCCGCTGGCAGGCGTACGGCTACCGGGGCCGTCCGGAGTCCTCCCGGGTGGAGACCCGGTACCGCGTCGACGATGGGGACTGGTCCCGCTGGGGGCTGGAGCGCGAGCTGCGGCTGAAGGACGTGGCCGTCGGCATCCAGGAATTCCAGGTGCAGGCGAAGGGGCTGCTCGGTGAATTCGAGGAGTCCGGCGTCCGGGCCCGCTTCTCGGTGCCCCCGCCCCTCTACCGCCGGCCGCTGTTCCTGGTCCCCATGCTGACCCTGGCGATCGCCGTCGTGATCCTGGTGGCGGCCCTCGTGGAGCGACGCCGCAGGCACGAGGCCGCCATCCGCGCCGGCGAGCAGCGCTACCTGGAAGCGCTGGAACAGCGGGTCCGGGAGCGCACCGAGGAGCTCGCCACTGTGAACGCCGCGCTGCAGAAGAACGAGCGGGAGCTCCGCGAGCTCAGCCGACGGCTGATCCGCGCGGGCGAGGAGGAGCGCAAACGGCTGGCGCGGGACCTCCACGACGATCTGAACCAGCGGCTCGCGGTTCTCGCGATGCAGATCCAGCGGCTCGGGGAGTCGCCGCCGGAATCGCCGGGGATGCTGACGACCCGGGCCCGGGCGCTCTGGGAGCAGACCACGGCGGTCTGCGACGACGTGCAGCGGCTCGCGTACCAGCTGCACCCCTCCAAGCTCGAGGAGCTGGGGCTGGTCCCGGCGGCGCGGGGGTTCTGCGAGGAGCTCGCGGTCCAGACCGGCATCCGGATCCGCTTCTCCCACGGGAGTCTTCCGGATTCGATCCCACCGGACGCCTCCCTCTGCCTCTACCGGGTGCTGCAGGAGTCCCTCTGGAACGTCGCCCGCCACAGCGGGGCCGGTGAGGCCACTGTCGTACTGCGGCGACAGGGCCCCTGGCTCCGCCTGGAGGTCGTCGACCAGGGGCGGGGATTCGACCTGGCGTCGCTCGCCGCCGGGGGGCTGGGTCTGCTGAGCATGCGCGAGCGGGTCCGCCTGATGGGGGGTGAGCTGGACATCGAATCCGGTCCGGAGACGGGAACCCGGATCGTGGCCACGGTGCCCCTCCCCTCCTGAACCCCCAGCGCGCTACCCGGAAAGCGGCACGGCGCCCTGCTGTGAGGTGAATCGCAGCTTGCTGTCACCGATCCGGATGATGTCCATGTGCTTGAGCCGCCGGCGGGAGGTCCGGATGTCGTTCAGGAAGGTCCCGTTGGTGCTGGCGAGGTCGGTGAGAAAGTACTGATCGTCGGCCAGGACCTGGATCTGGGCGTGCTTCGTGGAGCACTTCGCATCGGTCAGCGGGATCTCACCGTTGGATCGGCCGATCAGATAGACCCCCGGCTGGCTCAGGTTGAACGTGTTGCCGGAGTCGGGACCGGTCAGGATCTCCAGGAAGACCACCGTGTCGGGACGCATCACGCCGACCTTCGGCTGGAAGTCGTGGGCACCGTCCCGCACCGTACCGTCGGGCGGCGTTCCCCTCGGCATCCGGTCCAGTAGCTCCGTCGTGCGCGGATCCAGCGCTGCCGCGGTGGGGCGGGTCTCCGCGTCGTCCTTGGGGGCCACGGCGTTCGCGACCGCGAGGTCGCGGGGAGCCACCTGGAAGACGATGCGGGTCCGGCCGGCCTGGATCTCGTCCCGGGAATGCAGAACCACCAGTTCGGAGGGATCGCCGTTGACCCGGGTCCCGTTCGTCGTCCCGAGGTCCCGCATCCATGCCTCCCCCCGCCGTACCTCGACGGCGAAGTGCAGCGAGGAAACGGAAGGATCGGTCAGCCGGAGGTCCACGTCAGCCCGGCCCACGGTGACGACCGGCCTGTCGATCTCCAGGGTCGCGCCGGCGTCGGGCCCTTCGAGGACCCGCAGGATCAGCCGCAGCCCCGGGGGCAGCGCATCGCCGTCCCGGCCGGGGGGAGACGTGTCGTCCGGCTGGCTCATGGCGGTCCAGTGTGCCACAGGTGGACAGGATGTCGCGAACCTCCCCACGGGCTCGCGGATCGACCCGCCCCCCGGGACGGTAGTCCGCCTCCCGGTCTTGCGGGGCGCTTGTCCCCGGGGGGCTTTCGCGGTAACTTTGGGGGTCCTCAATCCCTGGATCGGTCGGTCCTCTGCGTCTCGGCGGCCGACCGCGGAGGTCCACCATGAACCGGAAAAGCGTTTATTACGTTGCAATTGCAGTGATCGGGCTCGCCCTGGCCGGGGGTCCGGCCCTCGCCGGAGACGCCGTGGGCAGGACGGCGATCCGGCCGCTTCCCGACCCCGTGTTCCCGGTCCTGGAGCACTCCAACCTGGCCGGCTTCACCAGCGACGTGACGACGACCCCCGCCAATGCCTGCTTCGACGGTGTACCCGACGGCGTCTTCCACACCGGTGAGGCGGTGGCGGTCAACGTGTTCTGGGAGGACACCATCGAGGCCGACCTCTACAACCAGTACGAGGTGACCTGGGGCGCCCGGCTGCCGAACGGAACGCTGAAGACCGCGACGTTCGCCTGCGACTACGACGTCGCCGGGTCGACGCTGCAGCCCGGGGACACTGCCACCTTCTGCTGCTACCTGGTGGTGAACGTGCCGCCGATCGGCCAGACCCTGTCGCTGAACTGGGGCGCCAGGAGCATCAAGATCCAGGGCGGCGCGACGCTGCAGAGCGGACTCGGGAGCATCACCGTCGGTCCGTAGCAGCACGGCTTTCCATATCCGGAAGGCCCGCAGGGGCAACGGCCGGAACAAGGGGGGAGGCGGAGCCCGACCCGGCTCCGGACCGGCCGGCCCCCGGGCCTGTTCTCGGGCCCCCGGCGCCGTGCCCCCGACACGGCCCGGGGGCCTAATTCCGTACCGGGTGCGCCCGGCCGGTGCCGGTCCCCGGCGCCTGTGCTACCGTAGGAGCCGGTCTCGGGAACCGTTCCCCGGCCTCCGCGGCTTCCACCGATGCGCCATATCCGCAACTTCTCCATCATCGCCCACATCGATCACGGGAAGTCGACCCTCGCCGACCGGTTGATCCAGCACTGCGGCGCCGTCGACCCGCGGCAGTTCCGCGCGCAGATCCTCGACTCGATGGACATCGAGCGGGAGCGCGGCATCACGATCAAGAGCAACACGATCACCCTCGACTACACCGCCGCGGACGGCGAGACCTACCAGCTCAACCTGATCGATACCCCCGGGCACGTCGACTTCTCCCACGAGGTGCGCCGCTCCCTGATGTCCTGCGAGGGAGCGTTGCTGCTGATCGACGCCTCCCAGGGGGTCGAGGCGCAGACCGTCGCGAACATGTATCTCGCGCTGGAGTACGACCTCGAGCTGGTGCCGGTGATCAACAAGATCGATCTTCCCTCTGCCGACGTCGATCGCGTGCTGGAGGAGGTCGAGGCCGATCTCGGGCTCGACCCGGAGGCCGCGATCCGCTGCTCCGCCAAGGAGGGGACGGGGATCCAGGACGTGCTGGAGGCGATCGTCAAGAGGCTTCCACCACCGCGTGGCAACCCCGACGCGCCGACGCGGGCATTGCTCTTCGACGCGCAGTACGACGTCTATCGCGGCGTCGTGCTCTACTGCCGGGTGATGGACGGCTCGCTCCGGCAGGGCCAGAACGTCCGGCTCATGCACTCCGAGACGGATTACGACATCGAGGAGGTCGGGCGGCTGCGGCTCCAGCGGGTGCCGATGAAGGAGCTCTCCGCCGGCTCGGTGGGGTACATCCTCGCGGGGATCAAGACCGTCCGCGACGTGGCCGTCGGAGACACGCTGACCGATGCGGACCGGCCGGCGACGGAGCCGCTTCCCGGCTACAAGGAGGCCAAGCCCGTCGTCTTCTCGTCCATCTATCCCATGGCGACCGACGAGTACCCGGAGCTGGTCAAGGCGCTGGAGAAGCTGGTCCTCAACGACGCGGCGCTGACCTACGAAAAGGACTCTTCCGCCGCGCTGGGCCATGGCTTCCGCTGTGGCTTTCTGGGGCTACTCCACCTCGAGGTGGTGCAGGAGCGGCTGCGGCGCGAGTACGACCTGTCTTTGCTCCTGTCCGCTCCCTCCGTCCGCTACCGCATCCAGCTCGAGAACGGCGAGTCCACCTGGGTGGACAACCCGAGCTACTACCCGGACCCCAACTTCATCGCCGGGGCGGAGGAGCCGTTCATCAAGGCATCGATCCTGATCCCGGAGCGCTACATCGGGACGGTGATGGAGCTGTGCCGGGAGCGTCGCGGCGAGAACGTGCAGTTCAACTACCTGGCGGTGGGCCGGGTGGAGATGACCGCCGAGCTTCCGCTGGCGGAGGTCCTGTTCGACTTCTACGATCGGCTCAAGTCCGGTACCCAGGGCTACGGGTCCTTCGACTACGAGATCCTCGACTACCGGCCGACGGACCTCGTGAAGGTCGACATCCTCGTGAACGGAGAGCCGGTGGACGCCCTCTCCCAGCTCGTCCACCGCGACAAGGCCCGCACGCGGGCACTCCACTACTGCGATCGTCTCGCCGAGGAGATCCCGCGCCATCAGTTCAAGATCGCGATCCAGGGGGCGATCGGCGGCAAGATCATCGCACGCTCCAACGTGCAGGCGCTCCGGAAGGACGTCACCGCCAAGTGCTATGGAGGAGACATCACCCGGAAGCGGAAGCTGCTGGAGAAGCAGAGGGAGGGAAAGAAGCGGATGAAAACGGTCGGCTCCGTGGACATCCCCCAGTCCGCCTTCGTCGCCGTGCTGAAGACGGACGCCGGGTCTTGAGCGGGGAGCGCGCGGGCCTCTACCTGCACGTCCCTTTCTGCGCCCGCATCTGCCCCTACTGCGACTTCGCGGTGCGCACCGGCGACGGACCCCGGCGGCGGCGCTACGTCGATCACCTGATCACCGAGATCCACCGGCACGCCGGCGAGGGATGGCAGCTCGACACGATCTACCTCGGCGGCGGGACCCCGTCCTGCCTGGAGCCGGCCGACCTGGAGCGCATTCTCGAGGCGGTCGCGGCGAGCCTGGCGCTCGATCCGGACACCCGCGTGTTCCTGGAGGTGAACCCTGAGGACGTGACTCCCGACATGCTGCGGGCCTGGCGACGGCTGGGGGTGCACACGCTGAGCCTCGGGATCCAGGCGCTGAACCCGGAGGGGCTGGCGTTTCTCGAGCGCCTGCACAGCGCAGAGGACGGCTGCCGTGCGGTCCGGCTGGCCCGGGAAGCGGAGTTCCCCACCGTCTCCATCGACCTGATCTACGGGCTGCCGGGGCAGACCCCGGACGCGTGGCAGGCCGAGATGGACCGAGCGCTGGAACTGGCCCCGGACCACGTCTCCTGCTACCAGCTAACCATCCATGCCGGTACGCGCTTCGGTGCCGCGGCGCGGCGCGGCACCCTGCTGGAGCTGCCCGAGGACGCCCAGGCGGACATGTTCCGGATCACCCATCGCCACATGAGTGCGCGCGGCATGCCCGCCTACGAGGTCTCCCAGTTCGCGACCTCGCCAGCACATCATTCCCGGCACAACCGCAAGTACTGGGACCACACCCCCTACCTCGGACTGGGACCGGCCGCCCATTCGTATCGGGACCGCAGGCGCTGGTGGAACCTGAGGAAGGCGGATGCCTGGCAGGAAGCCCTGGATCGCGGCCGGCCCCCGGTGGAAGCGGAGGAGATCCTGGATGGTCCCGGCCTGGCCCTGGAGTGCCTGATGACCGGCCTGCGCACCTGCGCCGGCGTCGACCTCGAGACGACGAGGACGCTCTCCGGTCTGGATCTGCAGGCCGACAACCGGGAACTGATCGAGCGGCTCTGCGCCGAGGGGCTGATCGAGGCGCGGGGCGATCGCCTGATCCCCACCCTGGATGGCCTGGCGGTGGCCGACAGCCTGGCGCCCCTGTTCCGGCTGGAGCCCTGAGAGGCTGGCACCCCGCGGCGCCGTGGGGCAGGATCGGACCAACCGGAGGGACTGCGAGATGGGCGGTATCCTGGCCCGGACGATTCACCACCTGCCGGTTCGAAGGGTGGAAACCCACCGCGGCAACCGGACATGCAAATCCGGGTGGCGGCAGAACGTGACGGTCTGGCGGGAGGGATGGAGAGCTTGCGGGACCAGGCGGAGCTCCGAGGGCGGGTTGGTGGACCCGTCGAGGAGATCCAACGCAGGCGCGCAGGCTCTCGGCCCTCCCGGGGCCGGCAGGTTGTGAATTGCTCGGGCTAGGTGCCGGCATGGACCGGATCGGCCCCCGGCAGCTTCTCGTGGCCCTCCTGTTCGTCGCCTCCATGCCGCTGAGCTGGTGGCTGTTCGGCTGGAAGATGGTCGACGAGGAGGGGATCGGGCTCGTGACCTACCGGCGCTCGTTCGGCCGCACCACGGTGCGGGCGGTGGACGGAAACCGGGACGGCCGGATCGACGGCCGCTACTTCTATCGCTGGTGGGAGCCCGTCACGGTCCCGGGATCGCGGCCAGTGCGCTGGGAGGAGGACCGGGACGGCGACGGTCGCATGGACGTCTGGGTCACCTACCTGGGGGTGAACGACGCCGGCGAGGAGGAATGGCGTTACCGGGCGGACACGGACCGGAACGGCGAGCCGGACTGGTCGTTCAAGACCCTGGATCCCCTCTCCGGCGACCAGGCGGTGAGCGAGATGCGGGGATGGTAGGACCGCTCACGCCTCCTCCTCCGCGCGCAGCACCATGCGGTCCAGCGCCCAGAGCAGCTCCTCCCGGTTCGAGTAGGGTCCCGGCACGTAGGCCCGGGAGCGGATCCCCGCCTGCGCCCGCTCCGACAGCTCCCAGTCCTGCCGGTTCGTCATCTCCCAGAACTCCACCGCGTCCGAGGGATCGAACCCCGGACGGGCGACCTCGTCAGGGTGGAAGAGCCAGTCGCAGACGATCTCCGTCTCGTCGACGGCCCGCGGGGATATCCGGAACGTGAGCACGTAGTCCGGGTGCAGGTTCAACAGCAGGTTCGGCAGCACGACGTAGTAGTAGACGTGCCGGCGATCCTCGACGCTCAGCCCCGGCAGCGGCCGCCGATCGGTCCGGCCGTCCCGCGTGAGGCTACCGACCCCGTCCCGGAGGTCCATGCGGCCGCCCAGGTAGGTCGGCTGCGGGGGCTCGTTGTCCCCGCTCATGTAGTGGGACAGGCGCTGGAGCTGCGGGTGGGCCACCGGGCAGTGCAGGCACTCGGAGTAGTTCTGGAGGATCAGCTTCCAGTTCGCACGCAGCACGTAGCGCCGGCGCTCCACCCGGACGAGATCCGCCATCCCCCAGGGCGCGAACCTCTCCGGAAGGCCGGCGAGCTGCTCCGCCAGGGGGGCCGGCCCCCGCGCGAACGAGACGAACAGGTGACCGTCCCAGACGTCCGCCGCGAGGGCGTGCAGCGGATAGTCCGCCGCCTCGAACCCGGCCACGCTCTCCATGTGGGGCGCCCGGCGAAGCCGTCCGTCGAGCTCATAGGTCCACGCGTGGTAGGGGCACTGGATCTTCCCCTGCAGCGTGCCGGATTCCTCGTTGCACAGGCGCGTGCCCCGGTGCCGGCAGAGGTTGTGGTACGCGCGCAGCGCCCCCGTCGGATCCCTCAGGATCAGGCCGTTCTCCCCCGCGACCGGCCAGGTGAGGAAGGAGCCGGGCTCGGGCAGCTCGTCCGCCCGTCCCGCGTACAGCCACATGCGGAAGTGGATGCGCTCCATCTCGAGGGCGAAGTG
>JASFRI010000043.1:0-17401 GCA_050115015.1 Acidobacteriota bacterium | reverse complement strand
TCGCTGATCGCGACGAACGCGTCGGCGGACTACTTCGGGTCGGTGACGCAGAACCGCGTGAGCTACCCGACGGGCCAGCGGAACGACCAGCGGAACGAGGGCTACTGGCTGCTGAACGTGAGCTACCGGAAGAACTTCGTGTTCGGGAAGGTGAACGCCTCGGTGGGCGTGGAGGTGGAGAACCTGCTGAACGAGGACTACCTGACACTGTTCCAGGTGGACCAGACCCAGTTCCAGGGCGTCACGTACACCGCGGCCTTCGGCCGCCGCTGGCAGCTCAGCGCGCAGTTCAACTTCTGATCGCCGCCGATGGCGGCGCGAGTCGGCCCCGGCGGACCCCCGCGAACGGCCTCCGGCGGCGACCGGCGCGGCCGTCGGTGGAGGGACAACTGATCGAGACAGGATCGGCGGCATCGACGGGGAAGCTCGGCGCCTGGATGTGCACGGCCCTCGTCGCCGGGAACATGATCGGTTCCGGGATCTTCCTGCTCCCGGCGTCGCTGGCACCCTTCGGCGCACTCAGCATTCTCGCCTGGGTCCTCACCGCGTTCGGCTCGATAGCCCTTGCTCTGGTGTTCGCCAGTCTCGGTCGCCGGCTGCCACGGGCCGGCGGTCCCTACGCGTACACACGGGCCGGCTTTGGAGACCTCGCCGGGTTCCTGGTGGGCTGGGGATACTGGATCTCCACCCTGGCCACGAACGCAGCGATCTCCGTCGCCCTGGTCAGTTATCTGACGACGTTCTGGCCGGCGCTGTCGGAGGACCGCATTCTCGCCGCGGGCCTGGCGCTGGGGATCATCTGGCTGCTGACCGGGGTGAACTGTCTCGGCGTGCGGACCAGTGGACACGTGCAGCTGGTCTCGACGGCACTGAAGGTCGTCCCCCTCGTCCTTGTGGCCATCGTCGGCCTGCTCTACTTCGACCCCGAGAACCTGCGGCCCCTAGCGGACCACGCCGCCCGGCCGGTCTCCGCGACGACCACGGCCGTGGCGTTGACGCTGTGGGCGTTCCTCGGCCTGGAGTCGGCGACGATCCCTGCCGGCGACGTGGTCGAGCCGAAACGGACGATCCCCCGTGCGACGGTGCTGGGGACCTCTCTGGTGGCCATCCTCTACGTCGCGAGCACCGTGGCGGTGATGGGGATGATGGCGCCGGAGCGGCTCGCCGCCTCCGATGCTCCGTTCGCCGACGCGGCGCGGCAGATCGCCGGCGGCTGGGCCGGCTACGGGATCGCCGCCGGCGCCGTGATCTCCTGCTTCGGCGCACTCAACGGCTGGATCCTGGTACAGGGACAGGTCCCCATGGCGCTGGCCCAGGACGGCCTGTTTCCCGCCGTCTTCGGCCGCGTCGGACGCCATGGCACGCCGGCCGCCGGCATGGTCATCTCCAGCCTCCTGGTCACGGTCCTGATGGCGATGAACTACACGCGGACGCTTAACGCGCTGTTCACCTTCGTCATCCTCCTGGCAACGCTCGCCTGCCTGGTCGCCTATGTGTTCTCCACCATGGCGGAGCTCGTCCTGCTGCGGGGCGGTGCTCGCGGGGCACGCCGGCGTCGGGCCGCGCCCGCGGTGATCGCCGTGCTGGCATTCCTTTACTCGATGTGGGCGGTCGCCGGGGCCGGCGTCGAGGCGGTCTACTGGGGGTTCCTGTTGCTCCTCGCCGGCATCCCGGTGCACGTCTGGATGCGGACGCGGCAGGCTCCCCGGGCCGACACGTCGGAGCCGGGTCCGCTAGCCTCCGGGTGACGCGGGGGGCGGCGCCCATCGCTGGTTAGGCACGGGAGGGGCGGACGGGGCGGTGATGACGAGGAACGGACGTCCCGTCCTCTCGTGACAGGAGTTGCACATCGCCATCGCTTCCAGGTAAGCCCGATCGAACCGCCCCGGGTCGCTCGCCTCGATGGCCTCCGTGAGCTCGGCGAGCTGCGTCTGCTCGAAAGCATCCACGAGGCCCACGAGATCGACGCCGTTCTCGGCCGGCCGCAGCGCGGCCACCGTCCGGAGCCCTTCCTCGATCTCGTCCAGCTCGAATCGGGCCAGGTCCCAGTTACCCGCCGTGCCGGCGAACCGCAGCTTCGCGAAATGCACCTGGATTCCGGACATCACCTCCCCCGGACCGGGGAGGACGGCTTCGATCCGGTCGACCCGGCCCCGCAGGGCGGCGATCGCGTCGGCGTCGGGGCGATCGTCCGATCGCGAGCAGCCCGTAAGGGCCGCGCCGAGGAGGCACGCCGATGTCGCTGCCGCCCATGACACGCGTCCGGGCCAGGCGATCACGGACCCTTCCTCCGGCCGTCCGGGTCGCTCCGGGCGATGCGCCCCGCTCCGCCCCATCGTCGGCTCCGCAAGATCACGCCCACATGCCGCCAGCAAAGACCTGCACCAGGACCTCGGCCCCCTTCCCGAGATCATTCTACGCGATTCCGACCGGCCACATCGCCCTGGTCCTCGCGGAGGGCCCCCGAGGCCTCCATTCGAGGGAGGCCTCACGTGCGGCGGGCCGGCGCCGGGTCCACCGCCCGATGCCGGCCCGCCTGTCGCCTCGTGTCATGCGCACGCCCAGCCCGGGCTAGGGCGTGAACACGCACATCCCTCCGAAGGCCCCCTGCTCGAGGCAGGTCCAGGTCGCGGGGTATCCCGCATCCTGGCAGGAGCCCGCAGTGAACGGGTCGCACTCCCTCACGCAGGTCTGGTTACCGTTCTCGTCGCACAGGCCGCCCAGGGAGACGCACTCGTCGACCTGCATCTCCTCGTTCCATCCGGGGCAGTAGAAGGACAGGCACTCCCCCTTGGGTCCCTGCGGGTCCTGCACGCTGCCCGTGTAGCAGAAGAAGGGACCCTGGTTCGCCGCGCCGTAGCCCAGGAGCGGGCAGTTCTGGAGGCACTGCCACGAGGGCGGGCCGTCGGTGTTGTCGTAGCAGTAGCCCGGAGCGGAAGAGATGTCGGCATCGTCCCAGCCGGCATCGAAGCCGCCCCAGCACGCCAGGTCCGGATCGTTGCAGCCGTCCGTACCCTCGTCGAACTCGCAGGGGCAGCCGAGCTGGGTGGCCAGCCCCGGGTCCTCGAAGGTGCCGCAGACCTTGCAGATACCGGCGGACTGGCCATTCTCCTGGATGCACACCATGGGGCCGAACGCGGTGTCGTCCTTGCAGTAGTGGAGGCCGTCGTCGTTGCCGTCCCCCCGGAAGCCCGAGAACGGATCCAGCGGATCCGCGTTGGGATCCGTGACGGCGCAGATCGCTCCCGGGCACTCGCCGGGCCCATCCACGTCCGGATCGCAGTACGTGTTGTCCGGCACCTCGGTACATCCGGAGGTGTCCCACTGGCACTGGTCGTTACAGGCGAGCTCGCCGCCGGCGAAGTCGCCCACGTTGCCGCAGTCGAACGCACCGATGCCGCCGTCGCAGTCCTCGCCGGTATCCACCTGCCCGTTGCCGCAGCCGTCCTGCGGCGGCAGCGGGTTGACGCAGCCGAAGTCCTTCTCCTCCTCGGTCAGCGGCCCGGGCCAGCTCGGCACCTCGGAGATCGCCACGCCCAGCACGTCCGCCAGCAGCGAGAAGTCCTGCAGGCCGGCGACGAACCCCGGGAAGTTGGAGTTGTCCCGCGGCGCATCCTGGTTGAAGATCACCGCCACCGTGACGCCCTTGGGAAGCTCCACGTCCACGGTCGCCAGGTCGTCCAGGTCGTCCTCGTCGGCCGGCAACTTGAAGGTCCGCAACACCGTCATGGGCATCCCCATGTCGTCGAAGCCCTCCGAATGCGGCAGCTGCCAGAACCGGGCGGCGGTTCCCGCCAGGCTGCCGTCGTGGCTGCCCATGCCGTTGAGGTCGAACTCGTTCGGCATCCGGGTCTCGCCGTTGGCGATCTTGTAACCCAGCATGAACTTGGTCAGGGTCTCCGCCGTGGAGACGATCCCGCCATGAGCATCCATCGCCTCGATGTGGTATCCGCCGTAGGAGGCCTTGGTGTCGGGCCCGAGCTTCCATACGTCACCGTCCTTGGACATCGTGATGACGTTGCCTTTGTCCGGCCGCGGGCTGAAGTAGTACGGCTCCTCGGGCTGGGTGTTCATCTCGAGGCTGCTGCCCAGGTAGATCTGGTCCGAGAAATCGGGGTCGAACCCGGCATAGACCCCGATGGGGGCCAGCACGGAGTCCCGCAGGAACTCGTAGTAGGAACGCTCCCCGGATACCTCCACGGCGATGCGGCCCAGCAGGTTGTAGCCGATGTTCGAATACAGGTACTGTCCAGAATAGTCGATCAGGCAGGTCCCACCCAGGAAGCGGAGGCGGTCGAAGAAGGTCGGTGGCGCGGCATCGAGGTCCAGCAGGTTCGACATGCGAACCTCGCCGAACTGCGGGTCGAAAAGCCCCGGCTGGTTGCTGCTCTTGTTGGAGAGGGTGCCGGCGCGATGGCCCAGCAGGCGCTTGATGGTGATGCCGTTCCAGCCGATGTCCGCCTGGCCGGTCGCCGGCACCTGGCACCCGGTGCCGCCGGTCGGCCAGTCGTCGAGGTCATACTCGTCCGACGGGAGGACGAAAGACGGCTCGAAGCTATCCTCGTCGATATCCAGGAGCGGCAGGAACCCGCCGTCCGGGATGGTGGTGTCCTCTTCGAACATCACGCCGTTGTGCATGGTCCCGTAGAGGCCGACGATGCCGGCCTGGGTGAACGGCTTGCTCACGCTGGCGACGCGCATCGGGGCGCATGTGGGCATCGTCTCGGTCATGTCCTCGTTGAACCAGCCGTATCCACGCAGGTAGACCAGCTCGTCGTCCTTCGTGAGGGCGAGCGTCGCTCCGGGCATGTCCCGGGCCTCCAGGAATTCGATCATGGCGGCGTCGATGCTCTCGAACTCCGGCCGCGGCGTCCCGTTGACCACCGGTCCGTCCAGGGTGACCACGTTCACGCTGATCTCGGAGTCCAGGCCCACGGCGGTCACGCCGGCCCCGGACTCCACCGGGAGCTGGTCCTGACACGAGGCGCGTACGACGTCCACCCTTGTCAGCGCTCCGGCGGGAAGATTGCCCGGCGTGTACATCGCCAGGGAGCTATCCTGATCGTCCACCTCGAGGCTGCCGTTGCCCTCCACGACGTCCCACTCGAACCCAGCGTCGCAGGTGACGCCGTTCCGGAGCACGGCCTGCAACGGCGTCTTCGCGCCTTCCGTCGCGGGCTCGCTCTGGACGATGGAGAGGTCCCGCGGCCCGCAGTTCGGCGCCGGGAACCCGGCATCGCAGTCACAGGCGATGGCGCCGGTCTGGCCGTCCAGCACGCATTCGCCATGACCACTGCAGAAGGTCACGTCGCACCCCGGGCCCAGCTCGCAGAGGCCACCGCCGGCGCTCTGGAACCCCGCGGCGCACTCGTCGCAGATGCCGCCGGTGTAGCCCTCGTCGCAGATGCAGGTCGCGAACCCCGACGCGTCCGAGCAGGTGCCGTTGGGGCCGCAGTCCACGTGCTCGCAGGTCTGGGCCTCCACGCAGCTCACCTCGTCCAGGTCCACATCGAACTGACGGTCCGGGTCGTCCGTCTCGCCGGGCAGCCCGTGCGGGCCCACCGCCACGTAGCCCGGCCCGCAGGCGCCGCACTGGTTGTCCACATCGCCCTGATCGCAGCAGAGGCAGACGATCTCGCCGGCGTCGTCGAAGAAGCAGTGGCCCGGTCCCAGATCCGGGTCCGGCGGCACGAACACCACCTCCTCGATGGACTCCAGGATCAGGCCGAGCGACTCGAGCTGGCCGAGCGGGAGCGGGCTCTCCAGCCGGTCGTATCCCGGCCCGCCGTCCAGCAGCTCGCCCTCCTCGACCTCGCAGGCGGAGAGCAGCACGATGGTGTCGTCGCCGAAGCCGCCGTGGACCGTGTCCAGGCCCGGTCCGGGGAAAATCCGGTCGTCGCCGTCCCAGCCGTCGATCTCATCGTCCCCGTTGCCGCCCCACACCCAGTCGACGTTGGCGCCGGCACGGATCAGGTCGTTGCCGTCGCCGCCGCCCAGGAGGTTTCCCCCGCTGCGGTCGACGATCTGGTCATCCCCGGGGCCGCCCCAGACACGGTCGTCCCCACTGCTGGGCACGATCCGGTCGTCGCCGTCGCCGCCGTAGATCAGGTCGGCACCGCTGCTCCCCACGAGGATGTCGTTCCCCAGGCCGCCGATCAGGATGTCCTGCCCGCTGATGCCGCGCAGCCGGTCGTCGTCGTCCAGCCCCACGATGCACTGCCGGGACGGCGCGCCCTGGAGCAGGTCGGGCCCGGAGGTCCCGAGGAGCAGGTCGGCGTCCGCGGGGCAGCAGGTGGCGTCCTCGCAGTCGGAGGTGTCCGGGAGCAGGGGCTCCGAAGGGGACGGCACCATGCTCGTTCCCACCTCGACCCCGGCCGTCAGGAGTCCCGGCCCGCACAGCGCCGGGATCAGCAGCAGGATGAGGACGAGAGGAAGCCGCGTGCGGAACCAACGGTGTTTCCGGATGGTCGGGCCTCGCCGGCCTGGCACCGGCGTGGCGGAAGGGACGGTTCGGGTGCTGGTCTGGTCGGTCATCGGGAAGACCCTCCTCATGTGTATCAGCGGATTCCCCCCGCGGATCCCGACACGGAGGGGCGGATTCGGCCCTCCGGGCCGGGAGACAGGGGCCCGATTCCCACCGGCTCCCTGGGATGCTGACCTCCGAGGCGGACACCCGGGCCGATCTCCCGCGCCGGCGTCCTCCGGCCCTCGAGCCCTTCCAGACTAGGACGGCGAGGAGGGGACCACCGTCCTCTCCGGCGGCACCCTGGACATCACCACGGCGGGCACCGTCTCGCTGGGCTCCCTGGACCTCCAGTCGGGCACCCTCGGCGGCGACAGCCTGATCCCCGTCACCGGCGCCGCGACCTGGTCCGGCGGCTCGATGACCGGGACCGGCACGACGGTGGTCAGCGGTCCTCTGACCCTCGGCGGCGCGAGCCAGAAGACCCACCAGCGGAGCCTCCAGATCGCCGCCACCTCCACCGCCACCTGGACCGACGGCAAAATCGCCATCTCCACCGGCGGCAGCATCGACAACCTCGGCACCTTCCGCGCCGAGCACGAGGGGGCCCAGAGCCTGATCGGCGCCGCCTCCAGGCCGTTCCACAACACCGGGGCCTTCATCAAGGTCGCCCCCGGCGGCTTCACCCTGGGTGACACCTCCGTGAGCGCCGCCCTGAACAACGACGGCACCGTCACCGTCGAGGCCGGAGTCCTGTCGCTGGGAAACGGCGGCACAAGCGCCGGCGACTTCACCCTCGATCCGGCCAGCGTGCTCCTGCTGACCGCCTGGACGTTCGACCTGTCATCGACGGCGCAGCTGAGCGGCGGCGTTACGCTTCTCGCCCAGGGGGGTGTCCTGAACCTGCTGTCGGACGCGTTGAACAGCTACGACCTCGGCGCGACGACGGTGGCGGGAACCACGGTCAACCTCCTTGGCAGTGTCGTGGCGCTCGGTGACCTGACGATCAGCTCGGGCACCCTGAACCTGGACAACCCCGAGGGGACGGCGACCGCGCTCACCCTCGATGAGAGCGGCGGAAGCCTGAGGGGACGCTCCGATCTGGTCGTTGCCGGTCCTGCGGTGTGGGACGGCGGCTACATGAGCGGCACGGGTGTCACGATCTGCAACGGCGGGATCGAGCTCGGCACGACGACACAGAAGACCCTGCAGCGGCGGCTCGAGAACGCCGCCGGCCAGATCGCCACGACGGGGACGGCATCGGGGACCCCTGCGATCCGGATTGAGGGAGGCCGGTCCCGGAGCCCGTTCCGGGACCGGCAATCCGGACCTCCCGGACCTCCGCCGGAGGAACGGACCACGGGACGGGAATGCGTCCTTTTGCCGGGCTCGCGCGTAGTCCATGAAAAGCAGCCGCTTCCCGGGGGCCCGACGCGAACGAGGACCTCGCGTTCGGGGGAGCACCTCCCCGGGAGGCCCGTTCCCGCTCCGGATGGGATCGGAGGCGGGGGAGACCCTGGAGCGCTCCAAGATGACCTCAAGCCTACGCGGTACGGGCGGTCTTGCCGCCTGCTTCCTGCTCGCGTGCCTTCTCCCGGTCCCAGGCGGTCAGGCGCAGGAGGAGGAGTCACAAGCGGATGATCGTGAGGCATGGGTCCGGCACGCCGGGGACAACCCGGAGTTGCTGGACATGTTCGAGAAGGAGCAGGCGATCCGCGCCGCGATCACCCCCGAGAACCTGCACGAGAAGTTGAAGGAGATGGTAGCGATCGACCAGGCGAATCGAGGGCGGTTGATCGAAATCGCGACCGCGGGAGAGCTACGCACGGGCTGGGACTTCTACCGGGCGGCGATCATGTTCGCTCACCAGACGGAGGGGGACGACGTTGCGAACATGCAGGTGGCGCTCGAATTCGCGATCACCTCGATGCGCTTGGGATGCCCCATCGCGCCCTACACCGTGGCACGGACCTACGACAGGCTCCTGTTGACCCTGGGCCGGGGCCAGCGGTACGGCACGCAGTACGGACCCGATGGCGCGCTGCGGCCGTTCGACGACGGCATCGTACCGATGAGCGGCACGGTGCGCGAGCAGCTCGACGTGCCTGCCCGTCGGTAAGCCGGGCCTTCACGCTGCCGGGTTGCTCGGGCGACGTGGACCACCCCGAGGGGCCGACGGAGGGCGCGCCACGCGTCGCAGGCCAGCGAGCAGTGGCAGCGACAGCAGCGAGATCGCCGCGAGGATCGACAGGGACGGCGCGTACCCGAGACCCAGCCCCCGGGGGTCGATCATCCGCCCCACCGTGAAGCCGGCCCAGGACTCGCAGGCGTTCGTGGCCCCCATGAACGCGCTGAACTGGGTGCCCCCCAGACGCGGGTCGGTGAGATCCATGAACAGACCGTAGCTCGCGGCGATCAGCATCCCGGCCCCGAGGTAGACCAGGGCGAGGCAGCTCACGGCTCCCGGACCCGCCGCGGCCTCCGGGAGCAGGCCGTCGCACACGGCGACGCCGAGCACCGCCGCGGCGGTCAGGACGACGAACAATCCCGTCGCCCTCGCGTGACCGAGGCGATCCGCCGCCGCGCCCCCGGCGACGGCGCCGAGGAGCATCAGGGCCGCCGATGCCGAGAGAAACCAGCCGATCCCGGACTCCGCGAAGCCGCGATCCACCAGGAACACGCCGGCCACGGCACCGGTGGCCTCGAACGCCGCGCCCGCCAGGCCGGCCACCAGGAGGCCGATCCACGTGGTCCGCCTTCGTAGCGCGGCGCCGAGGGCCTTCCGGAACGTCTCCCACGTGGCCTCGCCCGGCTCCCGCGGCGGCCCCCCCGCGCGCAGCACCAGCAAACCGCTCGCCCAGATCACGCCGACCAGGGAGGAGAGGGCGGCCTCCCGGCCCACCATGCCGCCGAGCAGCAGCAGCCCGGGTCCGAACAGCCACCGCCCCGCGTACTTGCCAGCCTGCATCGACCCGCTGATGCGGCCACGCTCCCCTTCCGGGGTCACCGCGATGGCCCAGGCGTCCACGGCCGCGTCCTGGGTGGACGCGAAGACGGCGTGCGCCAGCAGCAGCCAGGCAACCAACCGGAGCTCCCCGGCCAGATCCAGCCAGGCCACCGGGAGCAGCGCGAGCCCCATCAGGAACTGCATGGAGAGGATCCACCCCCGGTATCCCCAGCGCGGACCACGCCATACGTCGACCAGCGGCGCCCAGAGGAACTTCAGCGTCCAGGGGAGGGTGAGCGCCGCGGTGAGGCCGGTGATCGTCGCCACGTCCACACCGGCTCCCCGCAGCTTCGGCGGGAGGTACCACCACAGGAACCCGATGGGGGCTCCCTCCCCCACGTAGAGCGCGGTGAACAGGATCTGCCGTCCGCGTGGCGTGGAGAGCAGGTCGGGGATTCCCCGCCCGGCCTCACTCACGTCTTGTCGTCACGGAACCACCGTCCCGAGGGCGCGCAGGAGCGGGAGGCCGGCCATGGCGGCTCCTGGCGAACGGACACGACTGATGGGTTTTCATCGCAGGCATGGAGATGGATGTGCGTGGAGGCGTTCATGAAGGCTCCATTCTAGCGAAAGGGCCGAACGCGGTGGGCGCGAGGTGGGATCCCGCCGGTCTCCGGGGGAAGGGCACCGAAACGGCGGGAAGCCCAACCGAAGCGATCTCCGCCGCGAGGGGTCGCGGTTCCGGGGCGGCTTGACGCGATGGTCCCCGGCTGCTGGAATGACCGTCCGGTCGCCTTCACTCGTGGCAGGACGGGACAGGACGGAGGAACCACCCATGGCACACGGCCGAGACGCGGGGAAGGCGGGCTGACGCTTCTCGCTCGCCGCAAAAGACGGCTTACCGCATCGAGAGCGATGGTCACCCTGCGCCTCTGCGGCGCCGCTCTCGCGCTGCTCGCCGTCGCGCTCGACCCCGTCGCCGCCGCCGACGGCAGCCGCAAGGTCTCCTTCGCGGGGGTGGCGGGGCTGACGGGTCAGTGTCAGCGTCTGCGATCTTCGGACCCGGACGAGGATCGGTGCCGGAGCGCGTTGGCGTTCCAGCCGACCATAGCGATCCGCCCCGCCCCGAAACACGAGGTGTTCTTCAAGATCGGCCTCGCCGTCGGTGACGGGCTCGACGACGTGACGCCCTTCAGCGTGGCCCCCTGGGCAGCCGACCTGCACGACTCCGTGACCCACGTCAACGGGGGCAGCTGGAGATACCTGCTGAACGCCTGGTACCGCTACGAGGCCACGTTCCGGGAGAACCGCTCGCTCGCCCTGACGGTCGGCGTCATCGACAGCACGGACTACCTCGACCAGAACCGGTACTCCAACGACGAGTACCGCCAGTTCCTCAACGGGGCCCTCGTCAACGGCCCGAACGCCTTCCTGCCGTCCTACTCGCCCGGACTGGCGCTGTCCTGGGCCGGGAAGCGCGTATCGGTCACCGGCGTGTACATGAACGTCAACCGACCGGATGACGACTCCTTCGGGTTCTACGGGCTGCAGGCCTCCTTTCGCGCCACCACCGGCGCCGGGGAGGGCCACTACCGCGTGCTGGTGGACGCGACGACTCCCGACTTCCCCGCCGCGGATAGCGCCCGGGAGGTCCGCAGGGCGGCCCTTCTGGTCTCCGTGGACCAGGAGCTCGGGGAGGTCGTCGGCCTGTTTCTCCGGCTGACACGGCAGTCCGACGAGCCCGCCATCGACTACACGGCCCTATACTCCGGCGGGGTCGAGCTTCGCGGACACCGCTGGGGCCGTCCCGGCGACCATCTCGGCATCGGCCTCGCCCTCCTGCCGGGTGGCAATGCCGGGGTCCGGAGCACCCGCGTCGCCGAGGTCTACTACCTGGCGGCGCTGAACCGCCACCTGGACCTCACCGCGGACCTCCAGTACCTGACCGAGGATCTCAGATCCCGGTCCGGCCCGCGCGGCCTCATCGGAGGACTGCGCCTGACCGTCAGCTTCTGACCCCGCGCCACCGGCGGGAAGCGTCCGTCCCGACACCGGGAGCCTCCCGCACCGCGCCGGGCTCCGCGACCGGTGCCGCCCGGGCGAGAACGGTGCGGGCGTGTCGGCGATCCCGGTGACGGACGTCGCCGCTCAGCCCGCCGTCACCCGCTCCAGGAACGGCCGGAGCACCTCCAGGACGCGCACCGGCTGCTCGACGGCCGCCATGTGGCCGGCGTCGGGGATCACCTCCAGCACGGACCCCGGAGCGGCGCGCTGCATCCGCTCGGCGTCCTCCGCAGGCGTGATCGTGTCCTGCGCGCCGACCAGGATCAGCACCGGCGCGTCGAGGGTCGCCAGCATGGCGAACGCGTCCCGCCGGATGGCCATCCCCTCCAGCGCCGCGATCACCCCCTCCGGATCGGCGGCCGCCATCCGCTCCCGCCAGCGCTGCCGCAGGGCCTCCGGAGCCGCCGGTCCGAACAGCTTGCCGGCCATCCCCTCCGCCACGACACCGCTGCCCGATCGGCGGACCCGTGCCGCGGTCTCCCGCCGGGAGCGTACGCCCTCCGGGTCATCGGCCTGGGCCCGGGTGCTGACGAGCACCAGCGCCCGGATCCGGTCCGGGGCACGCCGGCAGAGCTCGAAGGCCACGTAGCCGCCCATGGACATCCCGACCACGACGACGGGGCCGGTCTCCTCGAGGGCGTCGAGGGCGGCCTCGAGATCCGCCGCATGGTCCGCCATCGACGCCGTGCGGGTGGGCGCGCTCCGGCCGAAGCCGCGGAGGTCGGGGACGATGCAGCGATAGCCGGACTCGAGGCCGAGGACCGCCGGATCCCACATCGCGCCGGAGAGAGGGAAGCCGTGGACGAACAGGACGGCGGGTCCGGTTCCCCGCACGTCGACGTGCAGGTGGCGGCCGCCGATGAGGACGTCGCGGGACATGGGGGCGCGCCGGCGCTACTCCAGGTACCCCAGGCCCTTCAGGCGTTCTCTGAGGACGGCCTCGTCCTCCTCAGTGTAGTCCTCGTCGGCGCCGAGGGAGGCGTCGGCCTCCCCCTCGGTGAACTTCACCTCGGGGGCGAAGGAGGGCTCGAACAGCTCCTCCAGGACGCGGCCGTCCATGTCCTTCGGGACCTGTTGGCCCATGAGGTGGAGGACGGTGGGAGCCAGGTCCATGATCCGCGGGTTGTCGAGCCGGAGCCCCGCCTTGATGTGGGGTCCCCGGGCGAAGAAGATGCCGTTCAGGTGGTGGTCGCCGCTGATCACCTTCGGGTTCTCGCCGGGGATGAACGGCTCCTCCCGCCCCTGCCGCTCGGCGCCCTTGAGGCCGTGGATGGGGATGTCCTCCCGCCAGCGGAGCAGCAGGTCCGGCGCCTTGTCCACGTGGGGGCCGGAGTAGATCTCGCCCTTCTCCATGACGTGGCTGAAGACCGGCTCTCCGCTCTCGGAGTCCCGGCAGTCCGCCAGCCGCTCCCGCAGCCTGCGGACCACGTTCCGGTACTCCGCATCGGACATCGTCCTGCCGCCACGCTTCCTGTTGACCCAGATGTTGGGGTAGAGGGTGTCGCTGTAGGCGACGGTCTCGTCCATGTCGATCTGCGAGAAGCAGAGCTGGTACTGCACCAGGTTGCGCACCGCCGGGAAGGCCCGGGCGAGGGTCTCCTTGGCCTTGCGGACGGTGCTGCCGGCCACCGCCTTGTAGGCGCTGCCCATCAACGACTGGACGACGCTGCTGCCGCCGCTCTTGTACTTCAGGAACCCCTCCGACTCCAGCCAGTTGTTGATCTGCGCCGTGGCTGCGTGCTTCCGGCCGAAGCCGTGGTCCGACATGATCATGAACGTGGTGTCCTCGTCCAGCTCGTCCATGATCTCCCCGATGGCGCGGTCCACCCGCATGTAGGCCTTCTGGATCGTGTCCCCGTACTTCCTCGCCTGTTCGGGATCGTGGTACGGGTGCTCCGGGTCCATGTACTTCCAGAAGCAGTGCTGGACCGCGTCGACGCTGCGGAAGACGGTCACGAACAGGTCCCAGTCCTTCTCCCGGGCCAGGTACTTCGAGACGTTCGCCTTCTGGTCCATCTCCCGGAACAGCGTGTCCACCGCCTCGTCGATCTTGCCGGCGACGATGAGGCCGGTGAGGCCCGGCTCCAGGATGTACTCGCCGAAGCGGGACTCCACCTCTTCCAGGACTTCCGGCGGGTGCGCGAACCGCTTGCTCTTCCTCCCCGGCGCGTCGAGGCCGCAGATCAGGAAGCCGTTCACCGGCTCGGCGGGGTAGGTCATCGGCACGTTGATGACGCCGACCTTGTGCCCGGCCTGGCTGAGCAGTGCCCACATGGAGGCGCCGTCCTTGTCGCCCCCCTTGAGGAACTCGATCTTCTCGAGGTCGGCGGAGTACTCGTAGAACTCGTAGATCCCGTGCTTGCCCGGGTTCTTCCCCGTCATGAACGTGGTCCAGGCGGCGGCGCTGCGCTGGTTCGGCGCGGACTCCAGGGGCCCGTAGGCGCCCTCTTCCAGCAGCCGGGCGAAGGTGGGGAGCTTCCCCTCCGCCGCCCACTTCGCGATCAGGTCCGGATCGCCCCCGTCCAGACCGATGATGTAGACCTTCCGCTTCGATGCCATCGATACGCCTCTATTTCGCCGATGCGAACATCTCGCGTCCGTTCGTCACGCCCCGGAAGCCGATGCCGTAGTAGTCCTTGAGAAGGTAGCGCAGGATGCTCCGCACGTGCACCTTGATGGCCCCGTGAAACAGCCCCTTGCGCTCCCGGCGCAGGAAGTGGGTGACCGTGACGCGAGGATCGTACAGCACCCGGAACCCCTCCTTCTTCGCCTGGAAGCAGAGATCGATGTCCTCGTAGAGATAGAAGAACCCCTCGTCGAACACCCCCATCTTGGGCACGCAGCGTTGCCGGACGATCAGGGTGGCGCCGTACATCCAGTCGACCTCGCGCAGCTCGTCGTGCGCCCAGCCCTCCATCGTGTACCCGGTCACGAAGCGGCTGCGCGGGAACCAGTCGCGCAGGAAGGTGCCCTCCACGGCGATGTTCAAGGGCCCTGGGAACGGCCGGCAGGAGAGCTGCAGGGAGCCGTCCTCGTAGACCAGCTTCGGGCCGGCGATGGCAGCGTCGGGATGTGCTTCCATCACGTCGACCAGGCCGTCCAGGGAGCCGGGGTGCACTTCCGTGTCCACGTCCAGGAAGATCACGTAGGGCGCCGCGGCGGCGTGGAAGATCTGGTTCCGGGCCGGCGCGACCCCGCGGTTCTCGGGGTTGCGGATCAGCCGGACCCGCGGATAGTCGGCCTCCACCATCGCCACAGTGTCATCCGCGGAGTCGTTGTCGACCACCAGGATCTCGTAGGGATGCCGCCACGAGTTGCGGTAGATGGAGTCGAGGCAGCCCCGGAGCAGGTCCTTGGAGTTCCAGGTCAGGATCCCGACGGTCGCCGCCGGCTTCGTTTCCGCCATGATTCCGTTCGTGCCTCCGCCCATCCGGAAGAGGAGAAGTGTAACGTATGTCGTCCCCGGCTTCGCCGGCAGCGACGGCCCGCGAGGTGGGGCTTCTCACCCAGAGCGCGGCCCGGGGGTGCGGAGAGTATATCGTCCGCCGCCGATCCGTGCCTTCCGGTGGCCGCCGGCGTGTCGGGATCCGCCCCGGTCGAAGAGCATTGCGCGGCACGGATGCCGCCGCTACCATGCCCTCCGGCCCGAAGGCCGGCCGACAGGAGCCCGAGGAGTCCCATGCGCGCCGACCCCGACAGCCTGTTCTTCGTCATCGGCACCGGCCGGTGCGGGTCGACGCTCCTGCAGGCGATGCTCTCCTGCCACCCGAACCTCTACATCCCGCCGGAGCTGCGCTACTTCGGTCGCCTGGACCCTGCCCTTCGCTTCTCGGACCCCCTGCAGGACACCGAGGTGGAACCGTATCTCGCCATGTGCGCCCGGGACATCTGGTGGCAGGACATGGGGCTGGATCGCGTGGCATTCGAGGCGGCGGTGCGCGACGAGGTCCGGGGGGCCGCGGCAATCTACCTCTGGGTCCTCGGGCACGTGGCCGAGCGGCGTGGGAGCACGAAGCCCAGGCTCGGGGACAAGACGCCGAACTACGTGATGGTCGCCGACCGGATCGCGGCGCTCTTCCCGAAGGCCCGGTTCATCCACCTCTATCGCGACCCCCGGGACGTGGCCGCCTCCTACCTGGGCCAGTACTGGTCGGCGGGGGCCACGGCGCTGCGCTGCGCTGGCTACGTCAAGTACGCCCTGAAGCGGGCCGAGGCCCTGGGACGGGAGCTCGGACCGGGGCGCTACTGCGAGGTGAGGTACGAGGACCTCGTCCTGGAGCCCGAGCGGGAGCTGCGGCGGCTGTGCGCCTTCCTGGGGGAGGCGTTCGATCCCGCCATGCTCCGCCACGACCAGCGGGAGGACCAGGGCTTCCTGGAGGTGGAGGAGGAGTGGAAGGGGCTGACGAACCAGGCCCTCACCGACTCCCGCATCGGGCGCTACGTTCGGAAGCTCACGCCGCGGCAGATCTGGACCGTGGAGCGCCTGCTGGGCCCGATGCTCGGGCAGTACGGCTATCCCCCCAGCGGCGTCGGCGCCGGAAGGCCCGCCTGGCGTGCGGCCTTCTGGGGCGAGCGGATCTGGAGGAAGGCCCTGCGGACCCTGGGGGCGCGCCCGTCGCTGCTGGACGAGGCGGCGGTGATGGCCCGGCGCAACCAGCTGACCGAAGAGCGGCCCGGCACATCTCCCTGACCCCGGTCGCGAGTGCGAGGGCTCCGCCCGGGTTCCGCCCCCTGGTCACCGTGGCCGGTATCGCGATCACCCGCCCAAGGAAAGCGGGCCAGGGTGGCTCCATCCCGGGCCGCGGGACCCGACGCCCATTCTCCGGTGGAGAGGCGGGCGGCCGGGTTCCGCCGAGATCCTCGCGGCCGGCCCCGGTGGGATATCCTGAAGCCGGCGGATGGAGAAGGCTCCAGGCTGGCCGACCCCGTCCCACGCTCACCCTTCGCGGCCAGGCCTGCACGAGGAGTCGCCGTCATGGATGGAATCATGGGTCATGCGCTGACGGTCTTCATGGGGTTCTTCGCCATCATGAACCCCGTCGCCAACCCACCCGTGTTCCTGGATCTCACGGCGGGAGACGACGCGGCGACCCGCCGCAAGGTCGCCATCCGGGCCTGCTGATCAGCTTCGCGATCGTCCTTGTATTCGCCGCAACGGGCAAGCTGATCTTCCCTCTGTTCGGCATCACCCTGCCGGCGTTTCGCATCATGGGGGGCGTCCAGGTCGTGACCCGCCTGATGGGCCTGATCCTGGCCGTGATCGGGGTGCAGATGCTCATCGAGGGAATCGGCGGAGCGGTCGCGAATTTCCACAAGATGGGGATTGGCTAGCCCGTCGCGCGGCCACGCATGGCCGGGCACGAGCAGCTCGGCCCCGGCTTTCGGAGTCCTCCCCGGAGGGCTACTGCCTCCGGAGGCGGCCGATCCGCATCCGGAAGAAGTCGCAGAACCAGACGTCCCCGGTCCGCGGGTCGACGGCAACGCCGTTGGGGGATGCGGGCTCTGGATGCTCGAAGAGGGCGAGCGGCGGCAGATTCACCATGACCCGGAAGCGCGCCGACCGGTAGCCCAGGCTGGCGGTCGTCCCGGGCCCTCCCAGATCCGTGGCGATGGTGTACCAGAGGTTGCCTTCGAGATCGAATGCGATGGAATGCACCCGTTCATCCTCGAGGTCCGCGTCGGGGATCACCCACTCGTCGATGCACGGGTTGCGCAGGGCGGTGTCCAGGGCCAGGCAGGCGGGATCCCCGATCCGGTCCATCCGGAACCGGCTGATCGTGCTGTCGAAGAACTCCGCGAAAACGATACTCCCGTCCGGCGCCTCCAGGATCTCCCAGGGCCCCGGGCCCACGACCCCCACCGGATCGCCCAGCCCGATGGCCGGCGGTACGGGGTACTGATCGATCCGCCCGGTGTCGGGCTCCAGC
>JASFRI010000042.1:0-17414 GCA_050115015.1 Acidobacteriota bacterium | reverse complement strand
CGCCGCCGCGTGGATCGCGTACGTCGCGGTAGTGCGCCGCGGTCCGGAACCGACGCGGATCGAGGCATCCATCGTTCCACCGGAGGGGGTGGGCTTCGACATGACCTCGGGAGGGCTGGCGCTATCACCGGATGGGACAGACCTGGCCTTCATTGGCCGCCGGGAGGACGGCAGCTCCCGGATCTGGATCCGCTCCCTCTCGCGGGACGAGTCGCGCCCCCTGGAGGGGACGGAGGGGGCCCGCTCCCTGTTCTTCTCCCCCGACGGACGGCAGCTCGCGTTCTACGCCGGCCGCCTGCTGAAGAAAATCGACATCGAGACGGGGCTCGTGGAGAACCTCGCACCCGTCGAGGACCTCACCCGGGGCGGCTCCTGGGGGACCGGCGGGGACATCCTCATGCGGACCGCCTGGAGCCAGGGGATCCACCGCATCCCGGAGACCGGGGGCACGCCGGAGCCGGTCACCGTCCCGGAGGCCCTGGGGGTCGACTACCACGGCTGGCCCTGTTTCCTGCCGGACGGCCGGCACTTCGTCTACCTGGTCCGGACCTACGCCGCGGACCAGGAGATGGGGGAGCTCCGCCTCGGGGCGCTGGACGGCTCGGTCTCCCGGGTCCTGTTCCCCTCCAACTCGAACGCCGTGTACGTGCCCCCCGGGTTCCTCGTCTGGTGGCACGAGGGGAACCTGCGGGCACGGCGATTCGACGCCGGGACCCTGAGCCTCGAGAGGGAACCGTTTCCGGTGGCGCCGCGGGTGCGATTCGATCCCCGCAACGGGTACGGCGTGTTCGCGGCCTCGGCGAACGGCATCCTCCTCTACCAGGAGGGGAAGGCGGTGGGAGGGGATCAGCTGGTCTGGATGAGCCGGGACGGGCAGGAGCTCGGCACTCTCGGAGAGCCCGGCAGTCTCTATTCGCCGGACCTGTCCCCCGACGGGAAGCTGGTGGCCCTGGACATCAGCGGCCAGACGAACCAGGGGGACATCTGGGTCCTGGACGTGGCGCGGAACACCGGGACGCGATTCAGCGTCTTCCCCGAGGACGACTCGCAGCCCGCTTGGTCCCCCGACGGCCGCCGCATCGCCTTCTTCTCCATGAAGGGGGGCGGCTTCGCGGAGATCTACGCGCGGTCGCTCCGGGGTGGCGAGCCCGAGCGGCTCCTCGGCGATCCGGAGGCGAACCTCAACCCGGTCTCGTGGCACGGGAAGACGTTGCTGATCGACCGCGAGGGGGACAGCGTCGACATCTGGGCCTACTCCCTGGACGACGGCACGTTCGTCCCCTACCAGGCCACCTCTTTTGCGGAGTGGTCCGGCACCTTCTCGCCGGACGGGCGCTACGTGGCCTTCGTGTCCGAGGAGTCCGGCGAGCGGGAGGTCTACGTCCAGCCCTTCCCGGATCCCACCCCCGGGCGCTGGATGGTGTCCGCCGGCGGCGGATGGATGCCGGTCTGGCGCAAGGACGGCGGCGAGCTGTTCTACCTCTCCCCGGAGAAGGAGATCGAGGCGGTGGAGGTCCGGCTGCCGCCCGCCGGAAGCGACGCGGAGCCGGAGTTCGGCGTGCCGCAGCCGCTCTTCCGGGTGGACATCAAGGAGCACGCCTCCACCCAGTTCGACACGATCGACGGACAGCGGTTCCTCGTGAACCGAGCGGTCCGCGTCGGGCTCCGGGATCCGCTGACCCTCGTGGTCCACTGGTCCCGGGACCTCGTGCCTTGAGGCGGGCGGCATCCCGGGGCGTTTCCCTCGCGTGGGTGGCCCTGGCGTATGCGGCGGGCGGACTGGGCGCCTGGGCGGTCGGCCTCCTCCTGCCGGGGAGACATCCGGTTCTCGTCGGGCTTCTGGCGGACGTTGCCGCCACCCTGGTCGTGTTCGCGTTCAGTGCGGCCCTGTCGAACTCCAGCGTCTACGATCCCTACTGGAGTCTCGCGCCCATCGTCCTCGTCGGCTACTGGTGGCTGCAGACCGGGGCGAGGTTCGAACTGCCGGCCCTGGCGGCGCTTGCCCTGGTGGCCTGGTGGGGGCTGCGGCTCACGTGGAACTGGGTGCGCCGCTGGAACGGCCTCACCGATGAGGACTGGCGGTATGTCCAGATGCGGGAGCGGTACGGCCGGTTCTACTGGCCGGTGAGCCTCGCGGGGATCCACCTGGTCCCGACCCTCCTGGTGTTCGCGGGCTGCCTGCCGCTCTACCCGCTCCTCACCGATCCGCCGGCGCGGGGAGGATGGGCCACGCTCGCCGGCCTGTCGTTCACGGCGGCCGCCGTCACGCTGGAGACGTCCGCGGACCGCCAGCTCTGGAGATGGAGAGCTTCGGGGCGTCGGGGGGCCCTGCGATCCGGTCTCTGGGGCCGCTGCCGGCACCCGAACTACCTAGGGGAGATCCTGTTCTGGTGGGGCCTCTTTCTCTCGGGGGTCGCCACGGAGCCCGCCTGGTGGCCCGCCGTCGCGGGCCCCCTCGCGATCACGGCGCTGTTCCTCGGCGTGAGCATCCCGTGGAAGGACCGCCGCATGCGGGAGCGGCACCCCGGGTCCGAGAACCTCCCCGCGATGATCCCCCGGCTCCGCAGCCCCGGTTGACCGTTCCGGGGTGACTCCCTATCCTGACGGTCCTGTCGCGTGGCAGGTGTCCCAGGAACCCGGGAGGCAGATGGAACCCAGCCGTCACAAGCCGCTGCTGGCCGTCACGGCCCTGTTCGTCGTCCTCTACGTTCTCCCGCTGGGACTGCGCCCGATGTCGGCTCCCGACGAGTACCGCTATGGGGAGATCCCCCGGGAGATGATCGCCTCGGGGGACTGGGTAGTCCCCCGGCTCGTCGGGCTGGACTACTTCGAGAAGCCCGTGCTGGGATACTGGCTCATGGGGGCCTCGATGGTGGTCCTGGGAGACGGCCCCTTCGCGCTGCGATTGCCGTCCGCGCTGGCCACCGGATTGACGGCGGCGCTGATCTACCTGCTGCTCGTCCGCTCGGGGCGGGACCAGGGAGCCGCCGCGCTGGCCGCCGCCGCGCTGCTGACCGCCCTGCTGCCCTACGCGCTGGGTACCGTGGCGATCCTGGATGCCGCGTTCGCCCTGTTCGTGACCGGAGGCATGGTCTTCACCTTCCTCGCCCTCGAGGACCCGGGACGCGGCCACGGGTTCCTCGCCGCGGCGGGGGTCGCCGCCGGGCTGGCGTTCCTCACGAAGGGGCCGCTGGGGTTGATCCTCCCCGGTGCCGCGTTGCTGCCCTACCTCCTGTGGACGCGGAATCTGGGGTCCTTCCTGCGGCGCATCTGGATCCCGGCCCTCTCCGCGTTGGTGGTGGCGGGGCCCTGGTCCCTCGCGGTGGGCCTGCGCACGGAGTTCTGGTACCGCTTCCTGTGGGTCGAGCACGTGGTCCGGGCGATGGAGCCCGGCAAGAACCAGCACCCGGAGCCGTTCTACTACTACGCGCAGTACCTAGCGGTCACCGTGATCCCGGCGATCTTCCTGCTCCCCGCGGCGATCGCCGGCCTGCGGGACGGTGCCCGGGACGCGCCGGGGCGGCGTCTGCGTCTGTTCGCCGCCCTGTGGCTGGTGATGCCGGTGCTGTTCCTCTCGATCTCGTCGGGAAAGAGGATCACGTACGTGCTCCCGGTGCTCCCGGCAGCGGTGATCCTGCTGGTGGAGCCCGCCCTGCAGGCGGTACGGGCCCGTGGTCGCCGGGTCCTGCGCGCCCCGCTCCTGGCCACCGCCACCCTGGGCGCTCTCGTGACGCTGGGGTTGATCGTGGTCGCCCCCCGCAACGAGCGCATCGCACCGGCGCTGGAGGCGAGCCCGGCTCCCTGGCTCGTCCTGGGGGCCGCGGCCCTCGTCTGGACGATCGGCGGCGTGGCAGGCCTACGCAGCTCCTCGGGGGGCTCCCGGCTGGCGCTCGTGATCCTCGCGCCGGCCCCGTTCCTGCTGGCCGCCAACGGGATCCTGGATCAGAACCTCCTGGTCACCGCGACGCCCGCGATGACGACCATGCTGCAGGAGGAGCCGGCCGCGACGATGCTGGTCTCGGACCGGGACGCGGCGCAGGCCATGGCCTGGATCACACAGCGGACCGACGTGGAGATCTTCGACGACGCGGGAGAGCTGGAGTACGGCCTGACGAAGGACCCCGCGCGCCACCTGATGACCGTACCGGAGCTCCGGCGGGCAATCGAGGACGGGACCCGGATGGCGATGCTCCTGGCGCTGAGCCGCTGGGAGGATTTCGCCCCGGAACTGCCGGAGCCCGACCGCCTGCTGACGGGCTCCAAGATCGCACTCGTTCTCTACAACGTCGATCGCGGCTGAGCCTCTCCGCCGCGACCCGGCTCGTGGCTCGGGATCAGCCGCGGACGCTGATCCAGCCCTCCCGACCCGGCACCTCGGTGGGGACGATGCGGGCGGCGGGAAGTCTCAGGGGGTCCGCCGGGACCAGGCGGGAGAGCGGGCCGATCTCCCACCCCCGGGCGGTGCAGCGGGACAGGAAGTCGTCGAAGAGCCCGGCGCATGCGATCCCCTCGACCTCCGCGTGCACGGTCAGGACGTTGTACCCGTCCTCCCGGATCCGTTCCATCAGGAAGTCGTTCCACCGGTCGGGCGTCACGTCCTCCGTCCCCACGATCTCGTCGAAGGTGGGCAGGTTGACCGGGACCTGCGGCTGCGGCAGGCGGCGGCCCGCCGAGACGGGCACGAAGACGCCCTCCCCGCGGCAGTCGGAGTTGTACCGCAGGTCCTGGAAGGCCAGCTTGGCGTCCAGGACCGCGTCGGTGCACCGCCAGGCGGGGGCCGCCGTGCAGCTCGCGGGCGCCCCGATCTGCTCCAGCAGCCGGAAGCCCCTCGTCAGCACCTCGTGGACCGCCGCGCTGTCCATTCCCGCCACGCGGCGTTGCCAGCGGTGGTGATCCCAGGCGTGCAGGCCGATCTCGTGTCCCGAGGATGCGCAGGAACGGATGACCTCCGCGAGCCGCCGGCCGATGACCGGGCCGGGCCACAGCGTCCCGCGCAGCAGGATGTCCCACCCGTAGAGCCCGGCGGCGTTCGTCCGCAGCATCTTGATCAGGAACGCCGGCCGCAGGAGCCGCCAGAGATGGCGCCCCATGTTGTCGGGGCCCACCGAGAAGAAGAAGGAGGCATGGACACCGTGACGATCGAGGATCCGGACGAGCTCGGGGACGCCGGTCCGCGTGCCACGAAAGGTGTCGACGTCCACCCGGAGCCCGATGAAGGTGCCCATGCTTCGGCATCAGGCCGCCGTCAGGCGCGGCTCATGACCTCGCTGGTCCGGACGGAGTCCCGGAGGAAGTAGTCGAGGGTGTCCTCGACGGCCCGCTCCAGGCCGACGGTCGGCTTCCAGCCGAGGTAGCGCCGGGCGTTGTGTACGCTGGGCCGACGGAACTGGACGTCCTGGTAGCCCTGTCCGTAGTAGGCGCCGCTCTCGATGATCCGGAACCCGGCGAAGGGGGGGAAGCGGTCCCGTAGCGGGTGCTTCTCGAAGCGGTCGAGCAGCAGCTCCGCGAGCCGGCGAATGGAGGCCTCGTTGTCCGGGTTGCCGATGTTGATCACCTTGCCGTCGGCCTTGCCTTCCCGGTTCTCGATGATCCGGAACAGCGCCTCGATGCCGTCCTTCACGTCGGTGAAGCACCGCTTCTGCTCGCCGCCGTCCACGAGCTGGATCGGCGTCCCGTCCGTCAGGTTGACGATCAGCTGTGTGATGGCGCGGGAGCTTCCGATCCGGGCGGAAGCCAGCGAGTCCAGTCGTGGTCCGATCCAGTTGAAGGGCCGGAACAGCGTGAAGCGGAGCCCGTTCTCCGTGCCGTACGCCCAGATCACCCGGTCCAGGAGCTGCTTCGACGAGGAGTAGATCCAGCGCTGCCGGTGGATCGGCCCCGTCACCAGGTTCGACCGGTCCTCGTCGAACACCTCGTCGGTGCTCATCCCGTACACCTCGGAGGTCGAGGGGAACACGACGCGCTTCTCGTTCTTCACGCAGTACCGGATCACCCGGAGGTTCTCCTCGAAGTCCAGCTCGAAGACCTTCAGCGGGTTCCGGGTGTACTCGATGGGCGTGGCGATGGCCACCAGCGGTAGCACGATGTCGCACTTCCGGACGTGGTACTCGATCCACTCCCGGTGGATCGAGATGTCACCCTCACGGAAGTGGAAGTCCGGATGGCTCTGCAGGCGCTGCAGACTGGAGGCGCTGCGGTCCATCCCGTAGACCTCGTAGCGCCCGCTCTCCAGCAACCTCTCGCTCAGATGATTGCCGATGAAGCCGTTGATGCCGAGGATCAACACCCGCTGCTTGCGGTTCGCCCCTTGCAGCGCGCTGATCTTCGGCCCGAAACGGGTCCCCGCCACGAGCTGCAGCTCCCGGGCGAGATGCGCGCCGTCCGCAATGACGCCGTCTTCCGGCTGTCCGGTGCGGACCCGAATCGCCTCCTCCCCGCAGGCGATCACCAGCGGGTCCGTGGACACGACCGTGCCGGGCCGCGCGGAGGGCTCGGGACACCTCATCCGGTCGACGCTCCAGAACAGGACCTTCCGGTCGCCGATGTGGCTGAAGGCGCCGGGGAAAGGCCGGGTGACCGCCCGGACGAGGTTCCGCACGTCGTGGGCGGTGCGGGCCCAGTGGATCTCGCCGTCGGCGGGCGTCCGGCCGCCGAAGTAGGAGGCCTCGGCGGGGTCCTGGGGGGTGCGCCCGGCGGTGCCCTCGCGGAGCTTCGGCAGCAGCTTGTCCAGGAGCTTCCGGGCCGCGGTCGCGGACTTCCGGTGCAGCGACAGTGCGGTGTCGTCGTCGTCGATGGCGATCTTCTTCTGACCGACGATATCGCCGTCGTCGGGACGGGGCGTCATGTAGTGCAGCGTGACGCCGGTCTCCGTCTCGCCGTTCACCAGGACCCAGTTGATGGGCGCGCGGCCCCGGTAGCGCGGCAGCAGCGAGCCGTGCAGGTTCAGGCAACCAGCCCGGGGAATTTCCAGGATCGGCGATCGCACCAGCTTCCGGTAGTAGAACGAGAACAGCACGTCGGGCTGCATCCCACGGATCCGCTCGACCCAGATCGGATGGTTGATGTCCTCCGGGGCGAACGTGGGGATGCCGAGGTTCGCGCTCAGTTCCGCCACCGAGCGGTACCAGGTGTTCTCGTTCGGGTCGTCCCGGTGGGTGAACACCGCGGCGATCTCGTAGCCATGCTCCAGGAGCGCCTCGATGCCGACGCAGCCGATCTCGCTGTAGGCCAGGGCCACTGCCTTCATGAGCCGGTCCCCCCCCTGCCGACGGACGCGGCTCGCGGGGATACGGCACCTTCCTCGCATCCCACGACCTCATGGACCACGAATCGCGGCCTTCCCCGGACGTCGGTGTAGATGCGGCCGATGTACTCGCCGAGCAGTCCCATCGCGGTGAACTGGGCTCCGATGAAGATGAAGAGGATGGCGAACAGGGTGAACACGCCCTCCGCGGCCCACTCGGAGCCCAGCACGAGCCGCGCGATCAAGAGGAAGACGCCGAAGCCGATCCCCAGGGTCGAGATGATCCCGCCCACCACGGTCAGGACCCGGATGGGGAACGTGGTCATGGACGTGAGGACATCGAACTGCAGGGTGACCAGCCGCCACAGGCTGTACTTGGAGGTGCCCTCCGTGCGCGCCGCGTGCCGCACCTCGACCTCGGTCGTGTTCCGTGCGAAGGAGTTGGCCAGCACCGGGATGAAGGTGCTGCGCTCGGGGCACCGGAGCATCGCGTCCACGACGTGCCGCCGGTAGGCGCGCAGCATGCACCCGTAGTCGGTCATCATCACGCGGGTGGTCTTCTGGACGACCCGGTTGACGAGACCGGACGCGAGGCGCCGGAAGAGGCTGTCCTCCCGCGGCGTGCGGACGGAGCCGACGACGTCGTTTCCGGCGTCCATCGCCTCCAGGAGCTTGGGGATCTCCTCCGGCGGGTTCTGCAGATCCGCGTCCAGGGTGACGACGATCTCGCCGCGGGTCTGGCCGAAGCCCGCCAGTACCGCGGCGTGCTGGCCGTAGTTGCGGTTCAGGAGCACCGCGACCACCTCGGGTTCCGTCCGGGCGGTCTCCCGGAGCCAGGAATCGGAGCCGTCCCGGGACCCGTCGTCCACGAGGACCAGCTCGAAAGTCCGGCCGGTGCCCCGCAGGGTGGCGAGGCTCCGCTCCAGCAGAGCGGGGAGGTTGGGCATCTCGTTGTATACCGGGATCACCACCGAGACGTCCAGCCCGCTCATGCGAGCACCGCCCGGATCGCCTCCACCACCGAGTCCAGGTCCGCGTCGGACATGGCGGGGAAGAGAGGGAGGGACAGGATGCGCTCGGAGTTCCACTCGGTGTGCGGCAGCGTCCCGGCGGCGAAACCCATCCTCTCCCGGTAGTAACGGTGGGTGTGGACCGCCCGGAAGTGGATCCCGGTCCCGACGTTGCGGGCCTTGAGCTCCGCCATGAAGGTCTCGCGGCTCATTCCGGCCCGGTCGGTGTCCAGGCGTACCACGAACAGGTGCCAGGCATGGCGGAACGGCCAGGACGGCAGTCCCAGAGGGAGGATCTCGTCGATCCCCTCGAGCCTCTCGCGGTAGCGGGCGGCAAGCTCGGCACGCCGCCGGTTGAAGGCGTCCAGCCGTGCCAGCTGGCCCAGTCCCAGCACCGACGCGATGTCCGTGATGTTGTACTTGAAGCCCGGCTCCTGCACCTCGGTCTGGGGGGACCGGCCCTGGGTCTCCCGGTCGAAGGCATCCACCCCCAGGCCGTGGAACTTCAGCCGCCGGAGGCGCTCCAGGAGTTTCTCGTCGTCGGAGCAGACGATGCCACCCTCGCCGGTGGTCATGTTCTTGATCGGATGGAACGAGAAGATCGACGTCCCACGGCGGCCGATCCGCTCTCCCCGGTATTCCGTCCCCGCCGCGTGGGCGGCGTCCTCCACCAGCGCGAGGCCGCGGGACCGGGCCAGCTCCCGCAACGGGTCCATGTCGGCGGCGGCCCCGGCGTAATGCACGGGCACCAGCAGCCGGGTGCGATCCGTGATCTTCTCGGCGTATGCGGAGGCGTTGGCCATGAGGGTGTCCCGGTCGACATCGACGAAGACCGGTGTGGCGCCCGCCAGGACGATCAGGTTCACCGTGGAGACCCAGGTCATCGAGGGCGTGATGACCTCGTCCCCGGGACCAATGCCTAGGGCGTTGAGGACGACGTGCATCCCGGCCGTCGCGGAGGCAAGGGCGATGGCGCCGCAGCCGCCCACGTACGCCGCGAAGCGGTCCTCGAGCTCGGCGGAACGGGGCCCGGTGGTGATCCACCCGGAGCGCAGCACCTCGCCGACCGCCGCGATCTCCTCCTCGGAGATGGACGGCCGGGAGAAGGGCAGGAACTCCTCCCGCCTGCCCGGGAGGGTCCCCGAGGGATGCACCGCGCCCTGGCCGGTCACGCCTGAGCCTCCTGGTCGGTTGTCCGTCGCACGTTGCCGGGTCGGGGGGTCCGCAACACAAACCCTTTGCGACGGTATCCGTGAGGGCCCATCCGTGTCAAGGCAAACACGTTCGGCGACAAGGCCCTCCGCTGGACCGGTCCGCGGCGTCCGGATAGGATCGCCCGGCCTGCGGTCGGGGCCGCGGCCTGCGGAGGGAAGATGAAGCCGATCGACAGGAAGATGACGGTGCTGGTGCTCGGCCTCGCCGCCGTCCTGTTCCTGTCGTTCCTGGGCTCGGTGGGGATCTTCGACCCGGAGGAGGGCAGGCACGTGGCCATCCCGGTGGCCATGCTCCGTACCGGGGACTTCGTCGTCCCCCACCTGCAGGGCTTTCCCTACCTGGAGAAGCCCCCGCTGACGTACTGGCTGACCGCCGGCTCCTTCGCCCTCCTGGGGCGGAGCGAGACGACCGCCCGTCTTCCGGTGGCCCTGATGGGGCTGCTCGGCACCCTGGCGGTCTTCTGGATGGCGCGGTCGCGGATGGGCCCGCGGGTCGCCTGGATCGCCGCGGGCCTCAGCGTCCTGACGACGCAGTGGTTCGTCCAGTCCCGCTATCTCACCACCGACATGATCCTGGCGGGCTGGATCACGGTGGCCCTTGCGGCTTTCCTGGTCGCCGCCACCACGGGGCGCCGGCGCCTCTACTGGGTCTTCTACCTCGCGGTCGCCCTTGCCACGCTGGCCAAGGGGATCATCGGGTTCCTGCTGCCCGGGATGATTGTCGTCCTGTTCATCGCCCTGACGGGCCGCTGGCACCTGCTGCGCGAGATGCACCTGCTCCCGGGTAGCCTCCTCGCGGGAGCGGTGGTCCTTCCCTGGTTCTTCCTCGTCCAGGCCCGGTTGCCGGACTTCTTCCGCTACTTCATCTTCGATCAGCACGTCGCGCGGTACGTCTCCGAGACCGCCGAGCACGCGAAGCCGATCTGGTTCTTCCTGCCCGTCGTGGCTCTGGGCTTTTTTCCCTGGACGGCCTATCTGCCGTTCGTGAACAGCGGTGTTTCCGGGCGGGAGGCGGGAGCGACGGGCAGCGGTCCCGCAGCGCGCTTCCGGCCCGAGAACGTGTTCCTGTGGACCTGGTTCGGCGTGATCTTCCTCTTCTTCAGTGCCTCGAAGGGGAAGCTGATGCCGTACGTCCTTCCAGCCTACCCGCCGCTGGCCATCCTCCTGGCGCAGCTCTTCGCCCGCCTGCGAGGTCCCGGATCGGATGCCGCGGCGCGTGCGGTCCGGCGCGGGTCGTGGATCGTCGCGGGGACCTACCTGCTGCTGGCTCCCGCCGCGTTCCTCGCGGCCCGCCGCATGGCCCGCAGCGATGGCCGGATCGCCCTCGCGGATCTGGGATTCTGGCCGTGGGCGCTGATCGGCCTTCTGGCCGTCGCCGGTGTCGGCGTGCTCCTGCTGACCGCCGTCCGGCGCCCGATCGCCTCCCTGGCGTTCCTCGCCACGATCCACCTCCTCTTCTATGGGACCCTGCTTGGGGCGGCGCGGGCGGCGGATCCCTATCTCGGACCGGTCTCCCTGGGCCGCAAGCTCGCGGAGGTGGTACGCCCCCAGGATCGCGTGATCCTCTTCGAGCTGCAGCAGCCGAGCATGGAGTTCTACCTGGGGCGCCCGCCGATGCTCGTCAACTGGATGGGGGAGTACGAGTACGGGATCCTCATCCAGCCGAACCCGGAGCTGTTCGACCCGGACCCGGCCGCCATCCGCAGCCTGGTGGACACCGACGAGGACGTCTACGTCATCGTCAAGAACTCCGACCCCTCCTTTCCGGAAGCGTTCGGGGTCCCCATGAAGGTCGTGGCCGCAAACCGGAAGCGCACCGTGTATCGCAACCACCCGGAACGGCCCTGATGCGGGTGGTCGGGGGCATGCCCTTCTGGTTCCGGTCGGCTGCCGGGCGCTGGTTCACGGGTGTCGCCGCCGCCGGCGTCCTGGCCGCACTGTTCGTCCTGGATGCCCGGATCCACGACCTGGTCCACAACCCGTACTCGGGGTGGTTCATGAACTCGGTGTCCCGGCTCCGGGGTATCGTATTTGCCGTCGCCGCCAGCCTTGCCCTGTTCGCTGCCGGCCTGGCCGCACGGCGCGAGCGGCTGCGGCGGGCAGGGCTCGCGATGCTGTTCTCCGTGCTCCTCGCCTCCCTCGTGGTGGCGGTGATCAAGCCGATGACCTCGAGGCCCGGCCCGCGGGGCCCGGAGCCGCCCGTGCCCGGTGAGTCCTGGCTGGCGGCGCGCTGGGGGCGGTTTCCGTCGGGGCACTCCGCTTCGACCTTCGCCGCGGCCGCCGCCCTCGCGGCCTTCTATCCCCCCACGGCCCCGTTCGGGTACGCGATCGGGGCGCTGGTCGGATACGAGAGGATCTACCGGGGGGTCCACAACACGTCGGATGTGTTCGCCGGGGCGTGCATCGGGATGGTCGCCGCGTGGGTGGTCATCGGGCGGCTGCGGCGACGCGAGCCCTGGAGGAGATGCATCCCGGAGCGCGGCGGCTGAGGCCGGCCGGATGCGTCAGGGACGATCGCCCCAGGTCGCCAGGGTGCCGGGATCCGTCTCCTCCGCGGACGGGTCCCGGAAGAAAGCCTGGCCGATCCCCACCAGCCCGGCGCCGCGGAAGCCGGCGGCATACTGGGAGGCGGACCAGAGGGTCATCGGCGTGTCCAGGTCCTCCGGCCAACGGTGGCTGGCCGTGTGTTCACGGTAGTAGTTCACCAGGACCATCAGCCGTCCCCCGGGCCGGAGCAGCGAGACGGCGTACTCGAGCCCGGCCTGCACGTCGGGAAAGTAGTAGAACACCTCCATCGAGAAGATCAGGTCGAACCGGAGGTCCGGCCCGGGATCCCAGGCCAGGAAGTCGGCGGCGAGGATCTCCACGTTGGCCAGGTCCCGGGTCCGGGCCCGGCACCGTTCCGCCATGTGCGGGCTCAGGTCGACGCCGTAGCAGTGCCCGCCGGCGAACGGGCCCTCCGCCATCAGGCGGATGGCGTAGCCGTTCCCGACCCCGATCTCGAGGTAGTTGCCGTCCTGCGCCGGGATCCCGGCCAGCGCCTGCTCGACCCGGGGCCGGTGGTGCCGCTCCATGCCGTCCGCATGGTGGTCGCGGGCCCAGTCGTCGAAGACCTCCCGTGTGGTCCGGGTCATCTACTTCTTCCTCCGGTACAGCCCGTCGAAGGAGGTCTTCCAGCTCTTCCCCCGATCCGTCGACTGTTCCCAGTGCTGCCGGACGGTGCCATCGTCGTTCGCGTACCAGGTGATCCGGTTGCGGACGGGCTTTCCCCTGGCGTCCTTCGATTCGCCGCTCAGGATCATCTTGCCATCCCGGTACTCGCCGGTCAGCTCGAGGGTGGTCCCGTTCCTCCACACCCAGTACTGGCGCCACTTTCCCATCGACGGGTCGTAATGGTTGAGGCTCGATCCGGCGCTTCCCTGCGCCCCGGTCCAGTGCTCCTGGAGGACGCAGCCGTCCAGGATGGCCTCGATGCGGTTCGTCCCGGCGACCGCACCGTCCGACGTCACCTCCCACTCCCCGATCCAGAAGTCGAACTGATGCGGTTCCTTACCGGGACATCCGGGGGCGGTCTGCCCCAGGGCGAGGCCCTGGAGCGCGAGCAGCGTGGCGAGCATGCCGAGGATCCGTTTCATGGTTCCCTCCCTGAGAATGGCAGGAGTAACGCCGCGGGGGCCTGCTTCCTTCCCGGAGGTGGACGGAGGCGCGATCCCGGCGTACCCTGAGCGGGTCATGGATGCGCCCTGGCTCGTGGATCACGCCATCGTCCTGGTGCTGCTGGTGCTGCTGCCGCTGAATCAGCATCAGGGGCGCGATCTGCTGCGGGCCATGGGCTCCTGGAGCACGGAGGAGCGCACCCGGTTCTACAACCGGATGGCGATCCTCCAGTGGGTCCTCACGCTGGGGCTGCTGGCTTTCTGGTGGTCCCGGGGACGCAGCTGGAGGGACCTCGGGTTCGGGTTGGAGCTCACGCCGGGCATCCTTGCCGGGGGACTTCTCGCCGCCGGCGCCCTGGTCGCTTTCCGGCTATACCATCACCGCCAGCTCGCCGACCCCGGCCGCCGCGCCAGGCTGCGGCGCCGGATGGACCGCATCGCGCCGTTCCTGCCACGGGCCCGGGCAGGGCTTCCCGCGTTCGACCGGCTGTCGGTCACCGCCGGGATATGCGAGGAGATCCTCTTCCGCGGCTTCCTGCTCTGGTACGCGGGAGCCTATCTTGGAAAGTCACCCTCGGGGCTCGCAGCGGCGGTGATCCTGACGTCCCTCCTGTTCGCCTTCGTTCACCTGTATCAGGGGATCGCCGGGATGCTGACGGTGGGGGGCGTGGGTCTCCTGCAGGGGACGGTCTTCGTGTTATCGGGTTCGTTGTGGATCCCGATGCTCCTGCACGCGCTGATCGACGCGCTCGCGGGACGGTTGTCGCTGCGGCTGCACCCGGAAGGGGAGCCCGGAGCGGACGCCTGGGGGGGAAGGCGCGCGGTGCTCGCGGTCGGGGCCGCTCCGGGGGAGCGGGCCAGTGGCACGGCGGGCCGCGACGCCTGAGCACGGGCAGGGAAGGGGCGGCTGCGATATCGTCCACGGGATCGCCGCGCCCGCCGTCGGGGGTGGGGAAGGAGACAGATGACCATCGACTTCCAGCGTCAGGTCCTGGACCGCAGCCGGGATCTTCCGGTCCTGGTCGACTTCTGGGCTGCCTGGTGCGGGCCGTGCCGGATGCTGGGGCCCACCCTCGAGGACATGGCTCGCGAGGCGGGAGGACGCTGGGAGCTGGTGAAGGTCGACACGGAGGCGCAGCCGGAACTGGCCACACGCTACGGGATCATGAGCATTCCCGCCGTCAAGCTGTTCCGCAATGGAGACGTCGTCGACGAGTTCGTCGGCGCGCTGCCCCGTGCCCAGATCGAGAGCTGGCTGGAGCGGCACCTTCCCGACCCCGTCCAGGATGAGCTGGGTCGGATCCTGGAGCGCTGGGAGGCGGAGGGGGCGGAGATCGTTCCCGCCCTGGAGGCGTTTCTCGCCGAGCATCCGGACCACCCGGAGGGGCGGCTCCGGCTGGCCCAGGCGCTGGTGGGGACCGATCCGGCCCGGGCCCGGGGGATCCTCGGAGAAGGCTCCACGGCGATCTCGCAAGCCGAGCTCTCCGAAGACGTCACGAGCCTGGCGGATCTCATGGACTGGGAGGGAGACGTGCCGGAGCGGGCCCGCCCGCACCTGAGAGCCGCGCGTGAGGCCTTCCGCGCCCACGATCTAGACGGCGTCCTCGACCATCTGGTGGACGCAGCGATGGTGGACCACCACTTCGGCGACGAGCTTGCCCGTCGAGCCGCCGTTGCGCTGTTCCGGCTACTGGGGCACGATCATCCGTTGACCCGCGATCACCAGCGCCGGCTGTCGATGGCGCTGCATTCCTGAATCTGCGGGCCTCGTGCCCGGGTCCTGATCTCGACGGCGCCGCGCTGCGCGTGCCTGGAGGATGTTCGACATGATCCGTAGTGTCGTGCCATCGTTGCTTCTTCCCGTCTTGCTGATCGTCTCGGTCCCCGCGCCGGCGGAGGAGCAGACGGCCGCGGACCCCGCCCAGGGGATCCTGCGGCAGCTCGGCTTCGACCCCGACGACGCGCTGCCCAGGCTGCGGAAGGGGGAGATCCTCTCGGAGGAGCGGGGCGCCGCCGTGGCGGTGGCCGTGATGATGAACGGAGACCTCGATGCCATCGCCCGCTGGTTGCAGGGGGAGGAGCTGCTGCTGTCGAACCGGGAGGTGCGGGCCTTCGGTCTGATCGCGGCTCCCTACACCGATGCCGTGTTCCAGCCGGTCCGGCTCGATCCGCAGGAGGAGGCGGACTGGATCGATGCGCTGTTCTCCGGGAAGCCGAGCCGGGACGTCAACCTCTCCACCGAGGAGCTCCAGGGGTTCGCGGCCCTGCAGGACCGGTTCGAGGGGACGTGCAGCGAGGACCCTGCCTGCGTCGCCGAGGTAAACCGGCTGTTCCGTGAGGTCCTGCTCGCCCGCACGAAGGCCTACCTCCGGGGGGGGCTGGACGCCATCGCACCCTACGCTCGCGAAGGCGGCAAGTCGCTCGAGCCCGGGGCGGCGCTCCGCGCCGACGCGGAGGCCGTGGGGGCGATCGGGCGGGCCCTGCCCGGGTTCCAGAAGAACTACCTGGACTACGCGGGCGGCGATCTGGCGGGGACCGGCCACGAGCTGGCCTGGCTGCAGGAGGTCACCGGGGGGCAGAGGAACTACGTCCTGTCCCACCGCTTCTACCGCCGGGAACCGGGAGGCGTCATCGTGGCGGAGCGGCAGTTCTACGTGGGGCGGTTCTACGACGCGTTCGAGGCCGTTCTCGCCGGAATCCCCACCCAGGATGGGATCCTCCTGTGCTTCCGCGCCCGCCCGACGCCCGACGGCGGCGTGGGGGGCAAGAAGCTGACGTCGGTGATCACCGCGCGCCTGAAGGAGCTGCGCAAGACGGTCGGCGGGAAGTAGCAGAGCCGAGGAGCGGTCTGTCCAGGCCGATGGGTTTCGCCGCCGGCCCCGCGCGGATCTCGTAGCTCCCCGGCAGCCGGCTACGGTCTTGCCGCCGGCTCCTCGATCCGGTACAGGGACGCCTCGCCCCGCAGGAAGATCGCGCGGTCCACCACCGCCGGCGACGCCGAGAAGGAGTCGTCCAGGCGATTCGTGGCGAGCGTCCCGTAGGGCTCGGAGAGGTCCACCACCGAGGTCACGCCGTTCCGTCCCGGGACGTAGATCCGGCCGTCCGCGATCACCGGCGAGGCGAACACCCCCTGCACGCCCGGCAGCCGCCGGGGGCCGAACCGCACTTTTCCGGTGGCGGCCTCCACGCAGGTGAGCACGTTCTGCAGGTGCTTGATGAAGCAGAGCATCCCGTCCGCCAGGGCCGGCGAGGGGACGTACGGCGTATCGCGGTCACGGGTCCAGACCACCGCCGGCGTCCCGGTCAGATCTCCACGCGCCGAGAGGCGGATGGCCAGCATCGCCCGCCAGTCGTAGCTGTTCGCGACGAACGCTAGTCCTTCCGTCGCCACCGGCGTTGCCACCACGTTCCTGGAGAGACCACCGACCTCCCAGAGGGTCTCCCCGGTCTCCAGGTCGTACGAGCGGACGCGTTTCGTGGCCGCGAGGATCACCTGCGCCTTGCCCTCGTGCTCGACGATCCTCGGTGAGGACCAGGAGGTGATCTCGTCCCGGCTGCGCCGCCAGCGCTGCTCGCCGGTCCGGCGGTTTAGGGCCACCACGAAGGAGTCCCCCTGGTGATCCCAGCTCACCACGACCGTGTCGCCGTGCAGGGCTGGGGAGCTTCCCTCGCCGTGGGCATGACGGATCTGCATGTCCCCGAGATCCACCTGCCAGAGCGGGCTTCCGTCCAGGTCCAGCGCGAAGATGCCGCGGGAGCCGAAGGAGGCGATCAGCACCTCGCCGTCGGTGACCGGCGACGCCGACGCCCAGCTCCCGGTCGTGTGGGTGGCCTCGTGCGGGACCTCGTCGGACACCGCCCGCTCCCAGAGGGTCCTCCCCGTCCGGGCGTCGAGGGCGAGTACCAGGAAGCGTTGCCTGCGCTCCGGGGCGAGATTGTCATGGGCCCCGTCCACGTGCGAGGCGGTAATCTTCAGGGCCTCCCCGTGCGGGACCGCCGTCGTGAGGAAGACCCGATCCCCCCAGACGACGGGGGTGGACAGCCCCCGGCCGGGGACCGGGACCTTCCAGCGGACGTTCTCCGCCTCGCTCCAGGTCAGGGGCGGGTCGGCTCCGGGCGCGAACCCGTTCCCGCCGGGTCCCCGCCACTGGGGCCACCCGGCTCCCTCCGGCGGTGCCGCAACGGCTGCTCCGGCTGCCGCCAGCAGCAACAACCCCTGCAGGGCGAGGCGCCGGCCCCGCTTTCCCCCCTGGTGGCGGGGGTGGCGGATTGTGCTCACGGGGTGGCCGGG
>JASFRI010000041.1:0-17537 GCA_050115015.1 Acidobacteriota bacterium | reverse complement strand
ACCTCGCGCCGGCCGCGGGGGTCCATGCCGTTCGTGGGCTCGTCCAGCAGCAGGAGGCGGGGATCGTGGACGAGGGCCTGGGCGATCTTGATCCGCTGCTTCATCCCCGTGGAGTACTCCTCCAGCGGTCGGTAGCGTTCCTCGCCCAGCCCCACGAAGTAGAGCATCTCGTGGGCCCGCTGGATCGCCGCGGTGCGTCCCATCCCGTTCAGCACACCGCAGTACGCCACGTACGAGACCGCCGACATGCCGGGGATGTGGCAGTCCACCTCCGGGACGAAACCGAGGGACTGTCGGATCGCCAGGGAGTCCTCGCCGACTTGCCGGCCCAGGACGGTGGCCCCTCCGGACTCCGGCCGCAGGAACCCCAGCAGCACCCGGATCAGCGTGGACTTGCCGGCCCCGTTGGGGCCCAGCAGACCGACCGCTCCGGGCGCGAGCCGGAAGGACACGTCCTCCAGGGCGAGCCGCCGACCGTAGCGGACGGACAGGCCCTGGGCGGTGAGAATCGGGTCCGGACTCAAGTCGGGCTCCCCCTGGGGTTCGACGAGGCGGCCGGTGCGCCGGCCGGTGCCGCCGGCACGTAATACGTGCCGCATCTTAGGGAAGTTCCAGGGGAAAGGGAACCGCGGTTCAGCCGGTGGCCTGGCCCGCCGTCGGATCCGCGGGGTCGCAGGCGACGCGATTCTCGGTGAGCCAGCGGAGCAGCTCCTGCCGCTTGTAGCGCAGCGGCGATGTGCGACCCGTGCCCACCCGGTAGGCGGGGATCGCGCCGCTCCGGGTGAGCTCCCAGAGCTTCGTGCGCCCGATCCGCAGCAGCTGCGCCGCCTCACGGCTGGTCAACAGGAACCTGGCTTCTTCCATCGTCCTTCCGGGAACCGGAACGTGGCCGGGGTCCTCCGGGGGGCGGGGACCCCGGCCACCGAGACCGACTCGGGCCGGCCCTCGCCGGGCGGCCCGGTGAAGCAAGAGGGAATCTCCGAAGCGACCCGGGAACAGAGCAAGCGCGGTGCCAGCCTTGGCGCCGGGATCTCCCCGTGGGGCCATGGTTTTCGGACCCCACCGACGTCCCCGGTGCGAAAACGAGACCCGGCGCGACGGCCGTGGACCGGTTCCATGCGAAGACGTCGTCGGGCTGGCGGTTTTCCCGTGGTCTCAGAATGACGCGGGTCTCGGCGCGGGTATCAGTCCCCGGCGTGGAACCGGAAGGCGAACGGCGAGTTGCGGCCGCCGGCGAGTATGGTGTCACCGTCCCGGAGCCTTTCCCGACCCCCGTTCCGGCCGCCCCCGACGATCCGCTCCGCCACGAGGGTGCCGCAGGCGCTGTGCCGGTCCTCGACGAAGAACCCGGCGTCGTCGCGGCCGATGAGAAAGTGCTCCCGGCTCAGGCGGTAGCGAGGTCCGGCCTCGGGGATGTAGAGGTCGTTCGGACCCACGACGAGCCCGCGGCGGCGATCCCGCCGGAGCCGGAACCTCCGCCGCCTGCGCAGGTCCCGTCCGACCCGCAGAGGGAGGTCCCCGAGGAGCAGGCGGGTTCCCCCGAGCACCCGCTCCACCTCCGGTGTCAGTGCCGTCAGGTAGGCCATCCCATGTCCTCGTACCGGTGTCGTCACGTCAGAGGTTCATGTACTTCGGTCCCCCCTCGGCGGGGGCCCTCCACTCGATGTTCTGCATGCCCTCGACCTGTCCGGCATCGCACGGATCCAGGATGACGCAGGTCTTGCAGTGCACGCAGTTCTGGAACGAGACCTCGACGCGGCGGTCGTCCCCCTCTCCCTGCATCTCGTAGACCTGTGCCGGGCAGAAGTGCTCGCAGGGCACCGCCCCGTGGGTCGGGACGCAGTGCCGCACGCAGACGGTCGGATCGATCACGCGGATGTGCGACGGCGCGTCATCCCGGTGCGCGGTCCCGCTGCGATGGACGTCCTCGAGCTTGTCGAGGAACAGCTTTCCATCGGAGCGGGGGGGGGCCGGCCGCGAGGGAAACCGCCCGGCCGCCTGCATCCCCCTCCAGTCCGGCCGCGCGGGGATCCGGGTCCGCGGGCCGCCGCCGAGGAGCATCCGGCTGCCCCAGCGGACGATCCCCGGAAAGAGCCCGTCGTGGAACGATGCCCGGAACGCGCGGGAGGCATGAAGGTCCCTCCCGACCTCGGTCGCCAGCAGGGACTCCCGGTACCCCGAGAGCCGTTCCTCGGAGACATCGCCTTCCCGGAGGGCCTCGAAGATCGTGTCGGCGGCGACGATCCCCGACCGCATGGCGTAGTGGATCCCCTTCAGGGTCGGCACGTTGACGAGACCGGCGGAGTCGCCGGCGATCAGCGCGCCCGGGACGTGAAGGCGGGGGATCGCCCAGAACCCCCCCTCGGGGATCGTCTTGGCACCGTAGTTCGTCACCTCGCCCCCCTCGAGGTGGCCGAGGATGAACGGGTGTGCCTTGAACCGCTGCAGCTCCTCCTGGACGTCCAGCGTCGGGTTGCGCCAGTCCAGGCCCGCCACGAAGCCCACGGAGTACGTCTCGTCGTCCATCTCGTAGAGCCATCCTCCCCCGAAGGCGTACCGTGGCAGGGGGTATCCCATGCTATGGAAGGCGATCCCCCGACCGGTGGTCCGCGGGACGCGGATGACCTCCTTGACGCCGAGGGAGTACTGCTGGGGATTGCAGTCGGCGCGGAGGTCGAACCGGCGGATGAGGTCCTCCGCCAGGGTGCCCCGGGGGCCCTCGCAGAAGACCGTCACGCGGGCTCCGAGATCGTAGCCGGGTTCGAAGTTCGGCCGGCGTTCCCCCCCCTTGGCAAGCCCCTTGTCGCCGGTCCGCACCCCGCAGACCCGCCCGTCCTCGATGAGGATCTCCACGCCGGTGGTGCCGGGGAACAGGTTCACCCCCTCCCGCTCCGCCTGTTCGGCCATCCAGCGGCTGAGCCGCTGCAGGGAGATCACGCTCTTGCCGTGGTTGTGCATGTTGCGCGGGAGAAGGAAGCCCGGAACACGGAGGGCGCGCCGCCGGGTCAGGAACAGCAGGCCCTCCTCCTGGACCGTCCGCGAGACGGGAAAGCCGCGCTCCCGGTAGTCGGGATACAGCTCCTGCAGTGCCGCGTCGTCGAGGATGGCACCCGACAGGCCATGCAGACCGAACTCCTCTCCCTTCTCCATCACCGCGATCTCCACCTCCAGAGGGGGTCCCTCGCGGTCCTGGTTGTGGGCACGGACCCGCTGCGCCAGCCGGATGGCCCCTGCCAGGCCGGCCGGCCCCCCCCCGACGAAGAGGACGTCGAGGGGAAACGCCTCTCGTTCCAGTTCCTCGCCGCGATCCGCGGGATTGACAACCTGCGGCTGATCGACCATCGAGATTTCCTCGCTTCGGATGGGATGCGGAGAGAATCCTAACACGACGGTTCCACCCCGGACAGCGCCGATTGCCACCCCGGGTCGCGGGGCCTATGCTTGCGCCGAGCGGCTGGAGGCGCCAGACCCTGATCCCCCATCTCGAACCCATGCTCGACCTTCTCGCGCCCGTCCTCGGCGCCGTGCTGCTGTTCGGCTCGGCGCATCTCCTCGGGGAGCGGATGACCCGGTGGCTGGGGTTGTCCCTCTCCGGTCCGGCGGAGCGGCTCGCCGTCGCGGGCGGCCTCGGCCTCGCCGCCCTCGGGACACTGGGCATGGTGCTCGGTCTCCTCGGCGGCTTCCGCACTCCCTGGATCCTCGCCCTGCTGGCGATCCCGGTCCTTGGCGCCCGGATCCCCGCCCGTACGCCACCGGATCCGCCGCGGCGTCAGGGCGACCTCGAGGGGGGCTGGCTGCGAGGCGCTGCCTACGTTCTCGTCGGTGTCTTCGCCCTTGCCAACCTGACGCGCGCGCTCTATCCGCCCACCGGGTTCGATGCACTGAACTACCAGCTTCCCGCCGTCGCCCGGTACCTCGCCGACGGACGCCTCGGCTTTCCGCTGGATCTCCGGTTCGCCGCCGGCCCGTCCCTGGGCAGCGTCCTCTTCGTCCTCGCCGTCGCCCTGGGCGGTGACCTGGCGGCGCAGCTGGTCTCGTGCGGGGCGGGGCTCCTTGCCGCCCTGGCCGTTCACGCCATCGCCGGGCGGGCGTTCGGGCGCACCGCCGGGGCCTGCGCCATGGCCGTCTTCTATGCCACCCCGATCGTGGGATGGCTGTCGTCGGAGGCCTACGTCGACCTGGTGGCGCTGCTGCTCGTCCTGATCGCGCTTCACGGCGTCCTCTGTCGACTGTCCGGCGGGTCCATTGGCTGGGTGGCCGCGGCGGGGCTCGCCGGGGGGGCCGCCCTGGGGACCCGCTATCTCGCGGCGGTGCCGATCGGCGTGCTGCTCCTGGACCTCCTGACGGCGCCCCAGCGCAGGGGCGGAGCCGTGCAGCGGCTCCGGGCCGCGGCGACCTTCCTGGCGCTGCTCGCCCTGGTCTGCGCCCCCTGGTACGTCCGGAACGCGATGGAGACGGGCAATCCGGTCTTCCCACTGCTCAACGACCGGCTCCATGGCCGCTACTGGGGCCCGGAGGACGTGATCGCGCACCGCGCCTACCTGCAGGGGATTGGACCGGGACGGAGCCCGCTGGATCTGCTGCTGGCGCCGGTGCGGCTGACCGCGAGCCCCGCGGCCTTCGGCGCTTCATGGACGACGGGGATCGGCTACGCCTACCTCATGCTGCTCCCCCTGGTGCTCGCCCGCATCCGGACGTCCCGCGCGGCCCCGGCGCTGGCCCTGTTCGCGCTCCCGTGCTTCGTGGGCTGGTTCGTGACCTCGCAACAGACACGCTTCCTGCTCCCGACCCTGTCGGCGGTGGCGGTCCTCGCCGGCTGGACCCTCCAGGATCTCGCCCTGGGGCGCAGCCGGGCGCGCGCCGCCCTCGCCCGCGGTTTCGTGGTGCTGGCGCTGGTCGCGGCCGCCGCCGGAGGCACGCGATGGCCGGACCGCCTCCCCCCGCGGGGGCAAGCGGCCCGGGAGGCCTACCTACAGCGCTTCCTGCCGGGGTACGGGGTCGTGGAGAAGGTCAACGACCTCCTCCCCGAGAAGGCGGTGCTCTATGCCTTCGGCTTCGAGGGGCTGCGCTACTACTTCCGGCCGCGGACCGTGGGGGACTGGTTCGGGCCGACAGCGTTCCGGGAGTTCCTGCCCGGGCACGACGACCGCGCCGTGCGACGGCGCTGGCGGGAGCTCGGTGTCACCCACGTCCTGACCCGGGATGACTTCCCGTCCCGCAGCCTCACGCTGTTCCGGCAGCGCCCGTACTGGTGGGATCGGATGGCGCCCCTGGCCACCTGGGGCGACGTGCGACTGTACCGGCTGCTCGACCTGACGCCGCCCGGCGCTCCCCGGACGCGGACAAGTCGCCACCTCCCGGGCTCGGGCGGCGGAGAGCCTGCGGGCCTGCGTTGGACCTCGTCAACGCCTCCACGAACCCGCTCTCGGAGGTCCGCCCGGTCCCGCAAGCTCTCCAGCCCCCCGACAGACCGTCACGTCCTGCCGCCGCCCGCACTTGGTGCATGTCCAGTCGTCGCGGCGGGTTCCCGCCCTTCGAGCCGTGAGGTGGCAGATTCTCCGGCCAGGGGGTGGGTCGTCGGAGGTCCGGCCCCCGGCGCGACGCTCCTTGACACCTCTTCCCGGGGACTTCTAAGATGCGCCCGGGTACCCGGACGATCCCGGAACCGTGAAGGAGGGGTGCGATTCCGATGGCGCGTCGCGGAAGTCCCCTGCACGAAGGCGCGGTCGTTTCCCGGCCCGGCAGGGCCTCTCCCGAGCCGGCGACACCGTCGCTGGAGATGCCGCCCCGATGGCAGACATGACCGATCCGAGCAGGAGCCGCGACGAGCTCGCGGCGGAGATCCGCCGCTACCGGTACCGGACCTGGGGTACCCAGCCGACCCCAGACGGCCGGTGGGAGTGCTTCTTCGATATCGAGGCGACCCGCGGCGGGAGCCGCCTCCGCGCCTACGGGTCGACGGAGATCGAGGCGATGGAGCAGATGCTCGCCGTCCTGGCCAAGGAGGGCATCGAGCCGGCGAGGCCCTAGTGTCCCGAGTCAGGAGCATTATCTGATTCGCCGGGTCTCCACGGCGCTGGCTGCGTTGCTTCTCCTCCGAATACCCCCGCCCGGTATTCGTCGTCGAAGCGCCTTGCCAGCACCGCGGATACCTTGCCGGAATCGACAACGTACTTCTGACTCGGGTCACTAGCCCGGACAGTTCACGACCTGCCGGCCCAGGGAGCGCGGAGAACCTGCAGGCCTGCGTTGGTCCACCAGCCCTCCCCTCGAGGTCCCCCTTGCCCTCAGAATCTCCACCCCTTCCGACTGCCGTGACGTCTTGCCGCCGCCCGAGTTTCTTGCAGGTCCAGTCGCCCGGTGGCCGCCCTCCGGACCGGCCGTTGGTGAGTTACCCGGGCGAGTCGCCCCGCGAGCGGGCCTGGCGGCGCTGGTGCTCCACGAGGTCGGCGGTCAGCAGGTCGAAGGGGGCAGGCCGCACGCTCGGGTCCCAGCCACGATGCCTTGCGCCGCATCGGTAGCAGATGGCGACTTCAGGGAGCAGCAGGTAGACGATGCCATCGAGCAGGGCCATCCCGAACAGCACCGCGTAGGCGCCCAGGGGGGAAAAGGGGAGCACCGCCAGGCTCGCGGCCATGCCCGCGACCACGATGGCGAGCCCGAGGCTGCGGGGAAAGTCCTTCTGCCGGTACAGTCGTGGATCGCCGCAGGCCGCACAGCGCTCCAGGACGCCGCGCTCCCGCAGCGCCTCCGGAAGCCGGAGATCGCGCACGGCGCCGCAGCCCGGACAGGGCGGGGCGGGGCCGTCCAGGGGCAGCAGCCGCAGCGCCGCGTCACAGTTCCGGCAGCGGAGCTCCACCGAGAAACCGCGCGCCATGTCAGAAAGGGAACGGCGTGTGGCCGCGCAGGAAGCTCGCCGTCATCTCTCCCACCAGCACGAGGAACACCACCGCGTACAGGATCCCGGTGGCCGACTGGGTGGCGTGAATCCGCGCCGTGCGCCAGATCAAGGGGGCCATGGCGAGGGGTCCGACGACCCCGAAGCCGAGCCGCACGAGGTAGAACAGCCCCGGTGGCAGCAGCAGCGTGACGACCCAGCCGGCCCGCGACGGGGGCCAGCCGTAGGTGGCGAACACGCCCACCAGCATGGCCCCCTTGAGCGCCGCCAGGACCGCGATCGCGGCGGTCAGCCGCAGGAGCGGCCGGATCGGCATCCCGGTCTGCACGAGGTACCAGTGTCCCAGGATCATCGCGGCGGTGGTTGCCCCGAGCAGGACCGCCGAGGTGAGGACGTCCAGGCCGAGGAGCCAGGGCTGCACCGGGGGGGAGGGCCCGGGCCGGTCCGTGGCCCCGGCCACGAGCGCGAGCGCTGCCACCGCCGGAACCGCCGCGACGCGGATCAGCGCGACCCCCAGGCGGTTGCCGCCCCAGCTGACGAGCAGGCCTCCCAGCGCCGCCACGCCGGCTGCCGACCCCGCGACCGGTCCGGCCGCGCCGCCCGCCGCCGCCGCGAGCGGCGCCAGCGCGATCGCGCCGGTGACGCCGAGGAACCGGAGAAAATCCTCACGTACCTCCGACCGGCGGGTCAGCCAGGTCGTGGCGAGCAGCCCGCCACCGAGCTCCGCCAGGGTCAGCCAGAGGATCATCCAAGTTATTGTGGCTGAAGGGAATCAGCGCTTGACAGCGAACCGCCGCGGTGCCATCATCTTGAAACAGGACCAGGACGGTTCGGTTTCCGCGGTCCGCCCCGGGATCGGACGCGCCGCTCGACTGGGCGGGCGGCCCCGGCAGGGCGGCAGCGAGTATAGCATAGGCCCGGCGCGGCTCCGGAAGGCGGCCGGGCGAGGGGAATCAGCGATCGTGGACACGGTGTACATGGATCACCACGCCACCACTCCGGTGCATCCGGAGGTCCTGGGGGCCATGCTGCCCTACTTCCGCGAGGAGTTCGGCAATCCCGCCAGCGCCACACACGCCGCGGGCCGCCGGGCTGCCGACGCCGTCGAGGCGGCGCGCGAGTCGATCGCCGGTCTACTGGGGGTCCGTTCCCGGGAGGTGTTGTTCACCAGCGGGGCAACCGAGTCGAACAACCTGGCCCTCCGCGGCACGGTCCGTGCCTTCCGCGAGCGTCGGGGTTCGGCGCATGTGCTGACCTGCGCCGTCGAGCACAAGTCGGTCCTCGAAACGGTCGGGGACCTCGCGGCCGAGGGATGTGACGTCACCGTGCTTCCGGTGGACGCGGAGGGAAGCGTCGACCCCCAGGCGGTGCGGAACGCCCTCCGTCGGAATACCTGTCTCGTCTCGATCCAGACGGCGAACGGCGAGATCGGGACGTTGCAGCCGCTGGAGGCGGTCGCCGGTGCGTGCTCGCAGGCCGGGGTGCCCCTGCACACCGACGCGGCGCAGGCGGTGGGCTGGCTGCCGCTGCGCCCGGCTGCGGAGGGGGTGTCGCTGCTGTCGGCATCGGCCCACAAGGCGTATGGGCCGAAGGGTGTGGGCGTGCTCTGGTCGCATCGCCGCCACCCTCTGGCCGCCCTGATGACCGGCGGCGGACAGGAGCGGGGTCGTCGTTCCGGAACCCTCAACGTGCCGGGGATCGTGGGGATGGCTCGCGCGTTCGAGATCGCCTGGCGCGACCGGGAGGCCGAGTCGAACCGGCTGCGCGCGCTCCGGGAGCGGCTATGGGACGGTATCCGCACCCGCATCGACGGCGTGCGGCGGAACGGGCATCCCTCGTGCCGGCTCCCCCACAACCTGAGCCTGTCGTTCCGTCACGTGGAGGGGGAGAGCCTCCTGATGGCGCTGAAGGGCTTTGCGCTCTCCAGCGGCTCCGCCTGCTCGAGCACGGACTCACGCGGGTCGCACGTGATCCGGGCGATCGCACCCGGGGACGAGATGGTTCACGGTAGCATCCGGGTGGGACTCGGCCGTGGCAACCGGGAGGAGCACGTCGATGCCCTCGTGGAGGCTCTGGCGGCCAGCGTCGCGCGGCTGCGCGCCATCAGCACGGCTCCGGCCTGACGGACGGGCGATGCACGGTTACTCCCCGCGGGTCCTGGACCACTACGAGAACCCCCGCAACGTCGGCGAGGCGGTGGACGAGAATGCCGTGGCCACCGTGACGAGCGACGACTGCGGCGATCGGCTCCGGCTGAGCCTCCGGGTGGAGGCCGGGCGGATCCTGGAGGCCCGTTTCCGGACGCTGGGATGCGTGGCGGCCATCGCGGCCTCCTCCATGACGACGGAGCTGCTCCATGGCTCTTCCCTCGAGGAGGCCCGGTCGATCACCGACGCCCGGGTGGCGCGCGCGCTGGGTGGGCTTCCGCCGGGCAAGCAGCACTGCTCCGTGCTCGCCGAGCGGGCGATCGCGGCAGCGCTGGACGATTACGCATCACGGCCGGCGGCCGTGCGGTCGCCCGCCCAGGAGTGAAATCATGATCCATGTGACCGAGCAGGCGCAGAAGAAGATCCGTCAGATGCTGGAGGCTGACGACAAGCAGGGATTCCACCTCCGGCTCTCCGTCCAGGGGGGCGGTTGTTCCGGCATGCAGTACGGCCTGAGCTTCGACGACACCATCCAGGACGATGACCAGCAGTTCGAGTACGAGGGCTTCAAGGTCCTCGTCGATCCCGCCAGTCATCCGATGCTGGACGGCATGCAGGTGGACTACAGGGACTCCCTGATGGACGGGGGTTTCAAGCTCCACAACCCGAAGGCGACCGCCACCTGCGGTTGCGGCCAGTCCTTCAGCTGCTGAGGTGGCCGGCAGCGCGGCTTCCTCCCGCGGGATCGAGCCGCTGGTGGCGCACCTCGAGCGACGCATCGCGAGGGAGGGGCCGCTCTCCTTCGCCTCCTTCATGGAGGAGGCGCTCTACCATCCCGAGCACGGCTACTACACGTGCGGCCGCCCCGCCGGAGCCCGGGACTTCCGCACCTCTCCCCAGGTGCATCCGGTGTTCGGTGCCCTCCTGGCGCGGCAGGGCCGGCAGATGCACCGGCTCCTCGGGGAGCCGGCGACCTTCCGCTGGGTCGAGATCGGGCCCGGTGACGGCTCCCTCGCCGCAGCGCTGATCGTCTGCCTCGACGACTGGCCGTCCGCGTGGAGCTATCACCTGGTGGAGACGAGTCCCGCGTTACGCCGTGCGCAGGAGGAGCGTCTCGGAGCCCTTCCCGCCTCTCTCCGGGCGCGCATCCACTGGTCCGACGCCGAGGCCCTGTCCCGGCGACCGGCAGACGGGCTGGTGCTCTCCAACGAGTTCTTCGATGCCCTTCCCGTGCATCGGGTGCGGCGCACCGCGGCCGGCCTGCGCGAGGTGCGCGTGACCGCCACGCCCGACGCGGGATTCCACGAGCTCCTGGTGGAGGCGTCTCCCGAGCTGCGCCGCGCGCTGGAGCGCTACGGGGCGCCGATGCCCGAGGGTTCGACGGCGGAGATCGGCCTCGCGGCGCTGGCATGGGTGGACCGGATCGCCGGCATGCTGCGACGCGGCTACGCGGTCACCATCGACTACGGCGACCGGGCAGAGGGGCTGTTCCTCGGGCGACCGGCGGGAACGGTCATGGCCTACCGCGGGCACCGGCCGTCGCCGGACCCGTACCGTCAGGTCGGGGAGCAGGACCTGACCGCGCACGTCAACTTCACGGCGCTGATCCGCCGTGGAGAGGCAGCGGGCCTGGTCGCCGCGCCCCTGCGGTCCCAGACGGAGTTTCTCCTCGGGCTGGGGATCCTGGATCGGCTCGCGAGGCTCGAAGGGGAGACCCTCGACGAGCCGGAGCGCTGGCGCCAGCGGCTGGCGATCAAGGATCTGTTCGCGCCGGAAGGGATGGGGGAGGCCTTCCGGGTGCTGGTCCAGGCCCGGGATGCCCCTCTGGATGGGCTCGCGGGGCTCTCCAGCCCATGGCGGGAGGGCTGCCTTGACCGGGGGTCCCGGCAGTCATAGGTTGTGCGGGGGCAGTCACGCCCCGCGAGGAGGAGACCTCGTGTCGCCGCAGATCGTCGATCCCTACACCCAGCTCTGCGAGATCACGCTTCTCGGTCGCCGGGTACGGGTGCCGCGGGGAGACCTTCTGCTCCGCTGCTTCCAGTTCATCTTCGGCGATCGGATCTCCTACGGACGCTTCTGCTGGAACAACGAGTGCGGCAACTGCGAGATCCGCTGCCGGAAGCAGGGGACGCGGGAGGAGCAGATCGTCCGCGCCTGCATGTACGAGTCCCGGGAGGGACTCGACATCACCGAAGTGCCCGTGGAGTTCCGGGTGTTCATGCACGCCGAGGACGAGGGGGGTGGCATTCCCGACCAGGGACCGACCGCCGGTGGAGGCGCGTCCGTCGGGTGACCGAGGGGGGGATCCGATGAGCCAGGCGGGACCGGACGCGGACGCGTCGACCCGGGAGCCCGCGCCGGATCGTGACCGGCTGCGCCGTGCCGCGGAGGAGTTCCTGCTGGCGCTGGACGTGATCGACGATCCGGCGATGCGGGAGGCGACCGCCCGGCGGATCGCCGACGCCTGGGGTGAGGACCTGCTCTCCGGCTACCGGACGGATCCCGTCGCGCTCCTCGATCCGATGCCCGTCCAGGGGAGCCCGGGGCTCGTCGTGGTCCGCGACATCCCCTTCACCTCCTTCTGCGTCCACCATCTGCTGCCGTTCTCGGGAATGGCGCACCTGGCGTACCTGCCGGACAGGCAGATCACCGGCCTCTCCAAGCTGGCCCGGATGGTGGACGCGCTGGCCCGGCGCCTCCAGATCCAGGAGCAGCTGACCCGCCAGATGGTCCGCGCCATCGATGCGAGGCTGGAGCCGCGGGGGGCGGGCGCCGTGGTGGAGGCGGATCACCTCTGCATGACCGCCCGGGGCATCCGCAGCCGGGGGAGCCGGGTGCTGACCTCCGCCTGGTGCGGCGCCCTGGAGGCGGACCCGGCGGCGCGGGAGGGCCTCCTCGGAGCGCTCCGGCCCGGTCGCTGAGGTCCTCCGATCAGTCCAGGGTGCCCACGCGGGCCTCGATGGCCCCCACGGTCGCCGCGAGGGATCGAAACGCGCGCCGCTGCGCCAGCAGCGCAGCGCCCTGCAGCGCCACGGCGAGCGCCGCGACCGCCCCGTGCAGGTGGACCGACAGGACCCGCGTGTGGGCGCCGCCCCCCAGGATGAACGCCGCCATGACGGCGGCCACCGCCGCGGCGGAGATGGGGACCGGCGATCGGGGCAGGGGACGCTCCCCGAGCAGGCGCCGCACGGCGGCGCGGCGAGAGGCAAGGTCCCGCAGGCGCCGGGCGATCCCGAGGAAGAACACCATCGCCACCGACTCGGAGAACAGGACTCCGAGGACGGCCGCCATCCCGGCATAGAGGTGGGCCAGCGCCGTCGCCGCACCCAGGGTTCCCACGAGGCCCAGGGCGCCCGAGAGGACCAGGAGAGCCAGCGAGATCGCACCCAGCGCTTGGATCAGCACCAACGGATCGGCCGTTCAGGGGTGCGTGCCGCGCGGACTGCCAGGGGAGGGGAATGGTGCCGAAGGCGAGACTCGAACTCGCATGGGGTTGCCCCCACATGGCCCTCAACCATGCGTGTCTACCAATTCCACCACTTCGGCACTTCGATCGCTTCGTCCGGCGGGCTCAGGGAGTCTCCGAGGCGCTCTCCGACGGTTCCTCCGGCGGCTGCTCGGTGGGCGGCTCCGATGCCGGAGAGGCGCCTTCCCCCTCCTCCGCGGGCATCGCCGACGCCTCCGGCATAACCGGCGCCGTCGCCGCGGGCGAGGACGTCCCGGCAGCGGCGGGGTCGGGCTCCTGGACGACGGACCCCGAAGGCCGGGAGGCCACGATCGCGAGGGTCAGCGAGGTGATCATGAAGAGCACCGCGGATCCCGTCGTGAGCTTGTGCAGCAGCGTCGTGGCGCCGCGGGCGCCGAAGGCGGTCTGGCTGCCGCCGCCGCCGAAGGCCCCGGCAAGGTCGGCCCCTTTCCCGGTCTGCAGCAGCACCACCATGATCAGGAAAAGACAGGCCAGGATGTGCAAAAGCACGAGAAAGATCGTCATTCCACGAACTCCACCACCCCGCGGACACCAGGACGGCGCCTTGACGGGGGCTCAGGCTCTTCACGAAACCCCATCTTATAGCAGTACGGTCCCGCGGCCATCAAGCCGGGGGCGGTAGCTCCACGTTGCAGATCGCGGCGAATCCCTCCGGATCCAGTGAGGCGCCCCCGACCAGCACGCCCCCCACGTTCCGCCGGGCCATCAGGCTGGCGGCGTTGGCCGGCGTGACGCTCCCCCCGTAGAGGATACGGATGCCGGCGCCGACGGGGCCGGGGTAGCGGGACTCCAGAGCGGAGCGGATGTGGCCGTGCATCTCCTCCGCCTGCTCCGGGGTGGCCACCTCGCCGGTACCGATGGCCCAGATCGGTTCGTAGGCGATCTCCAGGAGGGCATCCTCGCGCACGTCGATTCCCTCCAGACAGGTCCCGACCTGCGCCAGGACGACGTCGGCGGCGAGGCCGTCCTTGCGCTGCTCCGCGGTCTCCCCGACGCAGATCACGGGTACGAGTCCGCTGGCCATCGCGGCGGCAGCCTTTCGCCGCACGAGGGCGTCGTCCTCGCCGAACAGCCGACGGCGTTCGGAGTGGCCCACCAGGACGAAGCGGCACCCCACCGATGCGAGCATGGGGGCGGAGACCTCGCCGGTGAACGCGCCGTGGTCCTCCGGGTAGACGTCCTGGGCCGCCACCTTCACCCTGGAGCGCTCGGTCAGGATCGACGCGGTGCGCACGGAGGTCAGGGGAGGGGCCACGGCGATCACCCTGCCCTCGGTCTCGAACACGAGGGGCTTGAACGTGTTCAGATACGTCGTGACCTCGGGCTCGATGAGGTTGCACTTGAAGTTCGCGATGAAAAGCGGTCGACCGTCCAAGGTTGCTCTCCTGGAGCCTGCTCAGGCGTCCGTGAGGGCGGCGACGCCCGGAAGCGTCACCCCCGAGAGAAACTCCAGGGCTGCCCCTCCACCCGTGGAGACATGGTCGAATCGGTCGGCGAGCCCGAAAGACCGCACCGCGGCCGCGGAATCGCCGCCGCCGACGACGGAGTAGGCCGGGGACGCGGCGATCGCCCGGGCCAGTTCCCGGGTCCCGCGGTCGAAGGGGGGGATCTCGAACAGGCCCATGGGGCCGTTCCACAGGACCGTGCCGGCGCCCGAGACGATCCCGGCGAAGCGCTCCGCGGTCCCGGGACCGATATCCAGGCCTTGCCACCCCTCGTCGATGGACGCGCCGCCGCAGGTGCGTCCCGGTCCCTCGGTGCGGCCGGCCTCCGCGACGACGTGATCCCCGGGGAGCTCCAGCTGGACCCCGCGGGAGGCGGCGGTCTCGAGGATCCGGCCCGCGACCTCGAGGCTCTCCCGATCCAGCCGGGAGGCCCCGATGGGCGTCCCGCCCGCCGCCAGGAACGTGTACGCCATCGCCCCTCCGATGATCACGGTGTCGACGCGGGGCAACAGGTTCTCGAGCAGGGGGATCTTGTCGCCGACCTTCGCGCCCCCCAGGACCGCCACGTAGGGACGGCGCACGTCGTCGCCGAGCAGCCGCCCGAGGGCGCGGGTCTCACGCTCCAGCAGCAGGCCCGCGGCGGCCCGCGGCATCAGCGGCGGGACGCCGGCCACCGAGGCGTGCGCCCGGTGGGAGGAGCCGAAGGCGTCGTTGACGTAGAGGTCGGCGAGGCTCGCCAGGGAGCGTGCGAAGTCCGGGTCGTTGGCGGTCTCGCCCGCGTGGAACCGCAGGTTCTCCAGCAGCAGGACCTCGCCCGCCTCCAGGGATCGCGCCGCGTCCGCCACGTCGTCCCCGATGCAGTCCGACGCCATGCGGACCTCCGTCCCCAGCAGGTCGCCCAGGACCACGGCGACCGGCCGGAGGGAGAGGGAATCATCGCGGCCCCCCTTCGGTCGGCCCAGATGGGAGGCGAGAACCAGCTTTGCGCCGGCGTCCCGGAGCTGCTCCAGCGTCGGGAGGCTGGCGCGCACCCGCGCATCGTCCCCCACGCCGCCGGTTTCGGTGAGCGGCACGTTGTAGTCGACCCGGACGAAGACACGGGATCCCCCGGGGCGCAGATCACGTACGGAGAGCTTGGACACGGATGGATCCTCGGCTGCCGGGCAACCCGGCGCCCGGAACAGCGGGGGAGCGGAACCCCGACCTCCGGCCGGAGTATAGGGGGGGCTCCAGGAACGGTCAACCGGAGTTGACTCCGTGCGGCGCTCCGCCCTAACGTGTTGTCAGAGCTGCGTCGGCGGGGGGAGGAGGACACGGTGCGCGGGATCCGGTTCCACGGCGGGTGTGTCCTGCTGGTCACGATGCTGGGAGCCTGCGGTCCCGGGGAGGATCCGGCCCGGGCGGTGTTCGACGCGGCCTCGGCGCGCATCCGGGAAGGGGACTACTCCGGCGGGGCGGCCTTGCTGCAGCAACTCATGGACGAATACCCCGACAGCCCGATCGCCGCGACGGTCCGCGAGGATTGGGGGTACTACGAGGAGCTCCTCCGCATCGAGCGGCAGCGTCTCCCCGGGGTGGCGGCGGACGACCTGATCCGGATCGGCCGGGCGCTGGAGGCCCACCGCTCCCGCCGCGGCTCCTACCCGCGGGACCTGGCGGCCCTCGTCCCGGCGCACATCGACGCCATCCCCCCGGATCCCTGGGGCCGCGACTACCTCTACCGGAGGCAGGCCGGGTCCTATGTCCTGGAGACCCGCGGCCGGGATGGCGAGCCCGGTGGCGACGGGGAGGACGCCGACATCCAGGTGATGCAAGGACGTCTGCGGAACGCCCCGCCGCGGCTCGCGACCCGGAGATGAACGCGGCAGCGGCCCTGACCGTCGCCCTCCTGCTGGCCGGGGCCTCCCCGGCGGCGGAGGATGCCGGGCCCTCCTACGGGCGCGTCGTCGGGCCCGGGGGCGTCGTGCTGCAGGTCGAGCTGGCGGACACGCCGGCCCGCCGGGCCCGCGGCTACATGTTCCGGGACGGGGTCGGCCCGGAGGACGGCATGCTGTTTCCCTTCGGGGAGGAGTCGGTGCACACGTTCTGGATGAAGAACGTGCGCTTCCCGCTCGACATAATCTGGATGGACGGCACCGGGCGGGTCGTGCACGTCGAGGACCACGTTCCCGCCTGCCGGGAGGACCCCTGTCCGAGCTACGGGCCGATGACCCGTGCCGCGTACGTGCTCGAGCTGGCGGCGGGGCAGGCGGCCGCCCTCTCGCTCGAGCCCGGCGTCCAGCTCGAGATCCTGATCCCGCCACCCGCCACGGACTGACCGCGACCCCCAAGCCCTCGGGCCTGACCGTTCCCCGACCCCCTAGATGATGGGGATCCGGCCCGCCGCCGACCCCGAGGGGGTCACTTTCTCCCCGCGCGTAACTTGCTGGCTCCATTCGCCTTGGGCCGCACGGGCCGGGGAACGTCGCGTCCGGGGCGGATCCCGACTTGACAGGGGCCCCCGGCGGTCTGACAATGCACAGGACAGGGCGGGTGCTCCAAGCAGCGGTTCCCGTCCTTCCGACAACCTGAAAGCCAATCGAGATGCGCCGGTTCACCCAGAGCGCCCTTCTGGGCGCGGTGATCCTCCTGTCGGCAGTCCATCTGGACCGGCTGCAGGAGGCGACCCCGACCCCGACCCCACGGGTCGAGGCCTCCGCGGCCGTGCCGTCGGATCGCCTGACCACGGGGGAGATCGAGGCGTTCCTGACCCGCAATCGCATCCCCCACGAGCACCTGGCGCTGGTCCCGCTGGCGGAGCGGGTGAACCAGGCGGCGCGGCGGAACGACCTCGACCCGGCCGTCGTGCTGGCGGTGATCGGCGTGGAGAGCACCTTCCGGCCGGCCGCGATCTCCCACAAGGGAGCCCTCGGACTCATGCAGATCCTGCCGAACACGGGGCAGGAGCTGGCCGCCGAGATGGGGGTGTCCTGGGAGGGCGATCACGCCCTGCTCGAGCCCGATCTGAACATCGAGCTCGGCGCCTACTACCTCCGGAAGCTCCTCGACCGGTTCGACGGCGACCTGGCGGCAGCCCTGGAGGCGTACAACGTCGGCCCGGCACGCCTGGCGATGCGGCGGCGCACCGAGCCCGAGGCTCCGTTCCGGTACGCGAGCCGGGTCCTCCCGTACTGGGAGGAGATCCGCTGAGCCTGGGGGATCCCGCCCACCTTGTGAACGAAATCCCTTGACACTTTTCTTCCCCCTATGTTAGATTGTTCGTCCTCCTCTAGGTACGTTTAAGTCTCTGATTTTTCAAGAGTTTACCGCCTGGCGTCGAGGGGGCGCCGGAGGTGTCCCGTCCCGGGGGCGAGGCGGTGATACCGACCCAGAGGAAGCGCCGATGGAAAGCTACCTCCCCATCCTGATCTTCTTGCTGGTGGCCCTGGCCTTTCCCCTGGTCACCCTGGCCCTTGCCTGGCTCGTCCGGCCCACCAGCTACGATCGCGTGAAGATGGCCCCCTACGAGTGCGGGATCGAGACCGAGGAGGCCCCCCGGGGCCGCTACTCGATCCGCTTCT
>JASFRI010000040.1:0-17855 GCA_050115015.1 Acidobacteriota bacterium | reverse complement strand
CATCGCCTCCCAGAGCTCCCGGTGCCCCATCATGACGACGTCGAGGATCGGGACGTCCTCGTACTCGAAGTGATCCTGGCGCAGCACCCCCACCCGGGCCCGCCGCGGGATGGAGACCGACCCGGCGCTCGGCTCCTCGTCGCCGGCGAGGAGCCGCAGCAGGGTCGACTTCCCGGATCCGTTCGCCCCGACGACGCCGTACCGGTTCCCCACCCCGAAAGTCAGGGAGGCGCCCCGGAACAGGGTCTGGGCCCCGTAGTCCTTCCCGAGATCGGCGATCGATACCATGGCGGACTCAAGCTATCGAAGCGGACGGCCCGCTGTCGAGTCCGGGCGGCGGGGCCCTGGGCCGCGCCGGTGCGGCGTCTCGCCCGCGGTCGCCCCGCGGCTCACCCGGGGGACCGCTGCAGGGTGATCATGGTCAGGTCGTCGTCCGACGGGTCGCCGCCGCAGTGCTCCCGGACCGCCGCCAGCACCCGCTCCTGCACCGCCTCCGGCGGGTGGCCGGCGTGTCGGCCCAGGACCTCGTCGAGGCGCTCGTCCCCGAACACCTCCGCGTCGTCATCGGTCGCCTCGGTGATCCCGTCGGTACATGCGAACAGGAAGTCCCCGGGCTCCAGCACCGCCTCCTCGACCCGGTATGCGAACTCGGGGCTCGGCCCCAGGGGGGGGCCGCTGGCGGCGAAGCGACGCAGGTCGCCGCCCGCCCTCACCAGGACGGGCGCCGGCGCGTGCCCGGCGTTGATGCAGCGGATGCGGTGACCTTCGGAGTCCAGGTCGGTCACGAACAGCGTCACGAAGCGGTTGACCGGAGCGCTGCGGGCGATGGAGCCGCTGATCCGCCGCACCAGCGCCGGCAGGTCCGGGCTCGCGCGCAGGATCGCCTGCACCGTCGCCTGGAGCACCGCCATGACCAGCGCCGCCGCGATCCCCTTGCCGGCGACGTCACCGATCCCGAGGACGTGGCGGTGCTCCGCCACGCTCGCGCACCCGTAGTAGTCGCCGCCGATCTCGTGGCAGGGCTCGTTGAAGCCGGCAAACCGGTAGCCCGGGATGCGCGGGGTCTCCGTGGGCAGCAGCAGGAGCTGGATCTCCCGGGCGGTGCGCGCCTCCGCCTCGATGCGGCGGGCCGCCACCTGGGCCTCGAACAAGGCGTGGTTCTCCATCTTCACCGCGGCCACGTTCGCCAGCATGGTCAGGACCTTCAGGTCTTCCTCGGAGAAGCGCTGGTGTCCGAGGGAATCCGCGTAGATGAGGCCCTCCACCTTGCGCCCCGTCCAGAGGGGCACCGCCATGGCGGCGTGGATCCCCTGGACGCCGATGCTCGCGGAGCGGTCGAAGCGCGCGTCCTTCTGGGCGTCCTCGGTCAACAGGGAGACCTCCTCCTCCATCACCGTCCGGGCGAGGGTCCGGCTGATGGACATGCCGGTCCCCTCGTCGTCTCCCCGGAACGCCCGGCACGCCAGACCCTCCTCCCCGTCGCGCAGCAGCAGCGCGGCCCGGTCCGGGCACACCGCCTCGAAGACCAGGTCGAGGATCTTGGGGAGGAGGCGCTCCAGGGGCTCGTGGGCCGGCAGCTCCCGGTTCGCCCGCTCCACGACCTGAAAGAGGCGGCGCAGGTTCTCCAGTTCCTTCCGTGCATCCTCCTGCGCGCCGGGCTCGGTGCGCTCGAAGGCGGACCGGACCGTCTCGGCGGGCGAGATCCGCACGGTCATGCCGGAGACGGGAACGTCCGACATCTCGACGGGCCGCCGGTCCGGGTCCCGGACGAAACGGATCACGCAGCCGCCGACCACCACCCGGTCGCCGTCGGCGAGAACGGTCGCCGCCTCGATGCGATGCCCGTTGACGAACACGCCGTTGACGCTGCCGCGATCGTCGATGTGCCACTCGCCCCCGGCAGCGTGCAGCTCGGCGTGGACCCGCGACAGCATCGGGTCGGCCAGCGTCACGTCGCTCCGCGGAGAACGTCCCAGCGTGTAACGCCGCGCCGGATCGAGGTCCACGGTGGATCGGCTTCCCTCGTGGTCCACGATGATGATCGCCGGCATCCGTCGGCTCCCCTGCACGCGTGTGGCACAGGAGATCGTATGCGAGAAGGGCGTTCCGCCGCCACTCACTCCCGTACCCGGCAACCGGTGATGTGGTAGAAAGAGGCCGACAGGGGGTGGCTCCATGGCCGAGATGGAGATCGAAGACGATGCGGAACGGACCGAGGTCAGGCTGAAGGGGCGGCTGGACATCGAGGGCGTGCAACAGGTCGAGAACCGGTTCGCCCTCCACGTGGGGTCACGGCGGCGCCCGACGCTGGTAGACCTCTCGGAGCTGGAGTTCATCGCCTCGCTGGGGCTCGGGATGCTCCTGCGGGCCGCCAGGGGGCTGTCGGCGCACCAGGCCAGGATGGTCCTCGTCGGCCCCCGCGACCTCGTGGCCCGGGCCCTGACCGCCGCGGGCTTCGAGCACCTCATCCCGATCGCCGCGGACCGGGATGAGGCGGTGAAGCTCCTCGAGGGGCCGTGAGAGCCGCCGTGTCGGCGCGCCTCGATCTCGCCCTGCGCAACGACGTCGGCGAGATCGCCCGCGCGCGCCCGGCCCTGGCGGCCTTCCTGCAGGCGATCGGGGCCTCCCGGAACGGCGCTGACGTGGCGCACCTGGCCTTCGAGGAGATCGTCACGAACATCATCAAGTACGGCGATGCCGCCGGAGCGGCCGGCGGCATCGCCGTCGGCCTGGACGTCGAGGGGACCTGCCTGCGCATCGACTTCCGGGACCGCGGCGTCGCCTTCGACCCCACCGCGCAGCCTCCCCCGGAAGTGCCCGCGACCCTCGGCGAGAGCCGCGTCGGCGGCCTCGGCCTGCACCTGGTGCGGCAGTTCGCCGAGGAGATCTCCTACCGGCGGGAGGGGGACACCAACCACCTGACGGTGCGCATCCGGATCGATCGCTGACGGGTCCGGGTCAGGCGCAGGCCACACAGGAGGCCAGGGGCGCCTTCCGCGGCGCGTGCCGTTCGGCCAGCAGTCTCCGGCGGAGCTTCAGCTTCGCGGTGCGCTCGATCTGACGGACCCGCTCGCGGCTCAGCCCCAGCGTCTGACCGATCTCCTGCAGCGTGCGTGAATCCCCGCGCAATCCGAAGCGGTCGCTGATCACCTGCCGCTCCGTGGCGGACAGCCCCCGGACCGCCGACCGCAGGGAGGCGATCTCGTCCTGGCGCTCGACGTCCGTCTCCGGGCTGCGAGCCCGCAGGTCCGGCAGGAGATCCTCGAGCCGTCCCTCCCGGTCCTTTCCGACGGGGTCCTCGAGCGAGACCTGGTGCACCTGCGCCCGGAGGAGATCGCCGGACCCGAGGGCCGGCTGCGTCCGACCCGGCGCGCCGCCGTGCTCGCGCGCCTCCTCGTCCCGCTGCAGCTGCCGGAGCCGGCGCTGCGTGTAGAGGGGCACGCGGACGAGGGTCGACTGCTCGGCGATGGCCTGCAGGATCGCCTTGCGGATCCACCAGGCGGCGTAGGTGATGAACTTGGTGCCGCGGTCCGGGTCGAACCGCCGGGCGGCCTCCACGAGCCCGATGTTCCCCTCGTTGAGCAGGTCCTCGAAGGGCACCGCCGGGTTGCGGTACTCCTTCGCGAGCTGGATCACGAAGTTCAGGTTCGCCTCGACCAGGTCGTTGACCGAGCGCTCACCTTCCTGGATCTGGCTGGCGAGGATGGCCTCCTCGGACCGGGACAGGACGCGGAAGCGGCGGATATCGTTGAGGTAGAGCGCGACGGTGGTTGGACCGCCCTGATGGCTCATCACGGCTCCTGGGGTGGGTTCTGACTACGGCGACCTTGCGATGGAAACCTTCTACAGGAGCGGGATGATCGCTTTGTGACAGCTATCTGACGATCGCATCACGCGGGAATCGGAGGGGCCGGCGGGTGCCCTTCCGTGATACGATCCCGGCAGCGTTCTTCTGGAAACCCACGGCGACACCGCCTGGCCCACGGCCCGGACGGCACCCGCTCGTGCACTCGAGGGAGCCCTTGGACCCGACGCCCATCGCCTATCGCCTCGCCTCCGTCGCCGCGGGGAGCGGCGCGCTCCGCGCCCTGGCCCGACGCTTCCGGACCACGCTGATCCCCCGCGCGGTGCGCACACGCATCTACTACGACACGTTCGACGGCCGGATCGCCCGCCGCGGCGGTGTCCTGACCGCGGAGGTCGCCGGTTCCGGCTGGACGCTGAGCTGGCGCGGGGAGAACGGCGAGATCCGCCAGCGCGTGGAGGCCGCGGACCCGCCCGGCTTCGCCTGGGACCTCCCCGCCGGACCGCTCCGCGATGCGCTGGAGCCGGTCGTCCGGGTGCGGCGGCTGCTGCCGCTGGCCTCGGTCGAACGGGAGGAGCGCGGCCTCGCCGTGGAGGACGACCGGGGCAAGACAGTGCTCCGCGTCGTCCTGGAGCGGGGACGCGCCACCGACCCCGACTCGGGGCGATCCGGGGTGATCCCGGCGACCCTCCGGCTGCATCCCCTGCGGGGCTACGAGACACCGGCGTCACGCGCGGTGGAGTTCCTGGAGCAGGAGCTCGGGCTTGAGCGTGCCCCGGGGGGGGAGCTGACCTCGGTCCTGCAGGTCCTCGACCGGGAGCCCGGCGGCCGCGGCCCGGGGGCGCGGCGGCCCCTCCAGCCCTGGATGCGCGCCGACGGCGCGGCCCGCGAGATCCACCGGGGCCTTCTGGAGGCCATCGTGGCCAATCATGACGGCACCGTCCGGGCGCTGGACTCGGAGTTCCTGCACGACTTCCGCGTCGCCGTGCGGCGCACCCGGGCCGCCCTGGGGCAGCTCAAGGGGGTCTTCCCGCAGGAGCGCACCCGCCACTTCCGCAGGGAGTTCTCCTGGCTGGGGACCGTGACGGGGCCGGCCCGCGACCTCGACGTCCACGCACTCCAGCTGCGGGAGCAGCGGGAGTCGATGGCAATCCGTCACCGCGGCAGCCTGCGGCCGCTGGAGGATTTCGTCCAGAGGCGCCTGACGCGGGAGCGCGCCGTGCTGGCGAGGCACCTGGAATCCGCCCGCTACCGCGACCTCATCCGTGACTGGGGCGCCTTCCTGGATGAGGATCCGCCGAGGGATGCACGGTCACCGGAGGCCGTCCGGCCGATCCGGGAGCTCGCGGCCGAACGACTGCGCCGGGCCTTCGACCGGGTCCTCAAGGGGGGACGTCGGGTCCATGGCGCGGCCACCGACGACGAGATGCACCGGCTACGCATCCTCTGCAAGAAGCTGCGGTACCTGCTGGAGTTCTTCCGGGAGATCCTCGAGCCGCGGACGGCGGAGGCCTTCGTCGGGAGACTCAAGGCGCTCCAGGACACGCTCGGGGAGTACAACGACTGCCGCGTGCAGCGGGTCACGCTGCAGGGCTGGGCCGGGGCGATGGAGGACGAAGGCTCGGCCGGGGCCGGCACGTTCGTGCTGATCGGACGGCTCGTCGAGCGGACCGTCCGGCGGCAGGAGAAGGCGCGCCGGCGCTTCGGGAAGCGCTTCGCCGACCTGGCGGACGCGGCCTCCCGGGAGGCTTTCGGGGCCATGATCGAACCGTCCGCTTCCGGCCCACGGGCGACGGCGGAGGAGGCGTGAAGACCCTCGCGATCTGCAGCGTCAAGGGGGGCGTCGGCAAGACCTCCTCGGCGGTGATCCTGGCCCACCTCGCGGCGCGGTCCGGGGCCCGGACGCTGCTCTGGGACCTCGACCCGCAGGGGGCCGCCAGCTACTGCTTCCGGGTGCGGACCCGGGTGAAGGGGGGCGCCCGGCGGCTGATCCGGCGGAAGCGGGAGGCCGCCGGGGCGATCCGCGGGACCGACTTCGATCTGCTGGACCTGCTCCCCGCGGACTTCTCCTATCGCAACCTGGACCGGCTCCTGGACCGAACGCGTCGTCCGGAGAAATGGCTGCGACGCACGTTGAGACCGCTGGAACGGTCCTACGACTACGTCTTCGTGGACTGCGCTCCCGGCCTGTCGCTGGTGTCGGACGCCGTGTTTCGCGCGGCCAACGCGCTGCTGGTGCCCACCATCCCGACCACGCTGTCTCTCCGGGCCCTGCGCCAGCTGCGCCAGGTGGTCGAGGAGATGTCCCCCCGGCACGCACCGCTGGTGCTGCCGTTCTTCAGCCTGGTGGATCGGAGGAAGACGCTCCACGTGCAGACCTTCGAGGGTTCCGACCCGGAGGACGGATTCCTGCGCGGCTGGGTCCCGTACAACAGCCTCGTCGAGCAGATGGCCCCCCGCAGGGCGCCCCTGCACGCCTTCGCGGCCCGGTCGTCCCCGGGCCAGGCCTACGAGCGCCTGTGGTCCGAGATCCGTCTGCGGCTCTCCAGGGGACATCGGCTCCTGGTGCCGGCCGAGGTGCCCGGAGGTCCCGTGGTCCGGGAACAGCTCGCATGAAGACACTTCTGCTGCTCCGGCACGCGAAGTCCGACTGGGGGGCCGAGTACGGGGAGGACCACGACCGCCCGCTGGCCCGCCGCGGCCGCAAGGCGGCCGCGCGCCTCGGCCGGCTCCTGCACCGTGCGGACGAGGTGCCGGACCGGATCGTCAGCTCCACGGCACTCCGGGCCCGGGAGACCGTCCGGCTGGCCATGGAGGCGGGGGGCTGGGCCTGCCCGGTGGAGCTGGCCGAGGGTTTCTACCGGTCCACGCCGCAGGAGGTCCTCACGGTGGTCCGTTCCTGGGACCATGCAGCGGAACGCGTGCTGCTGGCGGGACACGAGCCGACCTGGTCGGCCCTCGCCGGCGCGCTCATCGGCGGCGGCACGGTTCGCATGCCGACGGCGGCCACCGCCCGGATCGACTTCCGTGCGGCCTCGTGGGGGGAGGTGGCCTTCGGCGAGGGGACCCTCCAGTGGCTGGTCGTTCCCTCCCTGACGGTGAAGGCAAGGAAGAGGCGGGAAGGATGACCGTCGGCGCGGGCGATCTACGCGACCTCAAGCCGGAATCCGGCCGCGGCGAGCAGCCCCTGCTCGGTCTCCAGGTCGGCGCGGGTCAGCGGATGATCGGCCAGCCACCCGGGCTCGAACCGGGCGCGGATCGTCTTCCGGCTCCGGTCGATCTCGAGACGCGGCACGGGCTGCGGGTCCGGGGTGCGGCTGCGGTGCAGCTTGAACGCCAGGCGGAGGAGGATCGCCGCCCGCGGCGCCTTGCGGTCCCAGGGGCGCGGCAGGAGCCGGAACGACACCACCGGGAACTTGCGTCGGTGCGCCCGCACCAGCGTGGCCAGGCTCTGCTGCTCCTCGCGGGAGAACCCGAAGAGGTCCGACTGCGCGATGATGTACTCCCCGTGCTTGTGGTAATGGGCATGGGCGATGTCGAGGCCGATCTCGTGGAGGCGCGCGGCCCAGGAGACGAGCTGGCGGATCTTCGGGGACGTCAGCTTCCAGTCGCCGGCCACCTGCGCGAGGAGCTCCAGGGCCGTCTGCTCGACGCGGCCCGCGTGCTCCCGGTCGACGTGGTAGCGCTCCGCGAGGGCGTTGACCGTGCGCAGCCGGACGTCCTCGTCGCGGAACCGCCCGAGGAGGTCGTAGAGGAGGCCCTCCCGCAAGGCCCCCTCGGCGGGCTGCATCCGGTCGATCTCCAGCGCCTGGAAGACCGACATGAGGAGCACGACGCCGGCGGAGAAGATCGGACGTCGCTCCGGCGCCAGGCCGGGAAGGTCGGCAGCGTCGATGTTCCCGGCCTCGAGCAGCGCGTTCCGCAGCCGCTTCAGCGATCGCAGGGTGATCCCCTGGCCCTCCTCCAGGCCGGCGGCCTCCACCACCGCGGCGATGGAACGCACCGTCCCCGACGCCCCCATCGCGAGCTTCCAGCCGAGCTTCTGGAAGCGGGAACGCACCCCTTCCAGCTCCTGCAGGGCGAACAGCTCCGCCTCCTTCCAGAGCTCCGGGCTCAGGTTCCCCTTGGAGAAGAAGCGGCGGGTCATCGACAGCGAACCCATGTAGAGGCTCTCCATGTCGATGGGACGGCGCTGATCGCCGACGATCAGCTCGGTGCTCCCCCCGCCGATGTCCACGACGAGCATCCGCGACCCCGGGTCGGCCATGGTCTGGGTCACGCCGAGGTAGATCAGGCGCGCCTCCTCGATCCCCGAGATCGTCTCGATGGGATGGCCGAGGGCCGCCTCGGCCTCGGAGACGAAATCCCGGGCGTTCTGGGCGCTTCGCAGCGTGTTCGTGCCCACGGCCCGCACGCTCTCGGGGGGCATGTGCCCGACCCGCTGCCCGAAGCGCCTCAGGCAGTCCAGGGCCCGGGACTGGGCCTCCGCCGTCAGCTTGCGGGACTTGTTCAGGCCGTATCCGAGCTGCACCATTTCCCGGAGGCGATCCACGACGGCGGGCTCGCCACCGGTGGTCCGGGCGACGATCATGTGGAAGCTGTTGGATCCCAGGTCGACGGCCGCGACCACGTCCGGGACCGCGCCCGGGGGCGGAACCGCTCCCCTCACCGGCTCTCCGGAAGGGGGCGTCATCGTTGCGACGGGCTTGCGGTGCGAGAGAAGGGGCGCATCGGGCGGATGATACGCCAGACCCCCAGGGGGGTCCAGACCCCGAGAGGGGTCCAGACCCCGAGAGGGGCCCAGACCCCTGGAGGGGAGACTTCGGGAGAAGCCTCCGGGAGGAGGCGAGGAGCACGACCGTGAGCGAACCGATACCGATCGACGCCCCCGAGGCTTACTTCAACCGCGAGCTGAGCTGGCTGGCCTTCGCCCAGCGCGTGCTGGCCCTGGTGGAGGACCCGGACGTGCCGCTCCTGGAGCGGCTGAAGTTCGCCGGGATCGTCGGCATGCTGCACGACGAGTTCTTCATGAAGCGGATCAGCGGCCTGAAGAGGCAGATGGCCAAGCGGTCGGGGAAGCTCTCCCTGGACGGGCGGCAGCCGGCGGAGGAGTTCGAGGCCTGCCGGGTGGAGCTGCAGGAGCAGCTCACCCGGCTCGAGCGGGTCGTCGCGGAGGAGCTGCGGCCGGCGCTGGCGGCGGAGGGCCTCGCCCTCCGCAACTACGGGAACCTGGACGAGACGCAGAAGGAGGCGCTGCGAAGCTACTTCCTGCGGTCCGTCAAGCCGATCCTCACCCCCCTGGCCGTCGACTCGGAGCACCCGTTCCCCTTCGTGAGCAACCTAGCGCTGAACCTGGCGATCCTCCTGCCGGACCGGGAGGAGCGCCGTCTGGTCCGCGTGAAGGTGCCGGACAACCGCCCGCGCTGGATCGCGATCCCCGACGGCAGCGGCTTCGTCCCCCTCGAGCAGCTGATCGCCGGGAACCTCGACCTGGTCTACGACTCGCCCGATGCCACCTCCGTGCACCTGTTCCGGCTGACGCGGGGAGCCGAGGGGGAGCGCGGGACGTCCGCGTCGCTCCGGAACGGAGAAGCCCTGCGGGAGCCCGGGAGCATCATCCAGCAGGTGAGCGACGAGCTGAAGGCACGGCGCTTCGCCGGACCGGTCCGGCTCGAGGTCGACCCGGACATGCCCAAGGACTTCCGCAAGTGGCTCATGAAGCAGTGCGGCGTGACGTCGGATGACGTCTACACCTGCCGCTACCCCGGCATCAGCGATCTCGCCCGGCTCAAGATCGAGGGACGGGAGGGGCTGCGCTTCCCCGCCCACCAGCCCGCCACCGCGCCGCGCCTCCGCCGCATCGACCCGGCCGACCCGGCCGCGATCTTCCGCGAGATCGACCACGGGGACATCCTGCTGCACCACCCGTACGACAGCTTCGACACCTCGGTGCTGCGCTTCATCGAGTCCGCGGCCGCGGACCCCGCGACCCTGGCGATCAAGCTCACCATCTACCGCACCAGCCAGGACTCCCCCATCGTCCGGGCCCTGGCGGAGGCCTCCCGCCGGGGCAAGCAGGTCGCCGTCCTCGTGGAGATCACCGCCCGCTTCGACGAGGCGCCGAACATCGCATGGGGGCAGTACCTCGAGCAGGAGGGGGTGCACGTCGCCTACGGGGTCGAGCACCTGAAGACCCACGTGAAGCTGGCGCTGGTGGTGCGGGAGTCCGGCGGGCAGCTGCGCTCCTACGCCCACATCGGGACGGGGAACTACCATGCCGGCACCGCCCGCCTCTACGAGGACCTGGGGGTTCTCACCGGCAACCCGGAGATCTGCGACGACATCTCGTCGGTCTTCAATGCGCTCACCGGCGCGATCCCGCTGGCGGCGCCCCAGCGGCTCCTGGTGGCCCCGCTCACCATGCGGGAGCGCTTCACCGAGCTCATCCGGCGGGAGGCCGAGCACGCCCGGGCGGGCCGTCCCTGCGGCATCCAGGCGAAGATGAACCAGCTGCAGGACCCGGAGATCATCCGGGAGCTCTACCGCGCCGGCCAGGCGGGGGTGCCCGTGACCCTCAACGTGCGCGGGCTGTGCTGCCTCCGCCCCGGTGTGCCGGGCCTGTCGGAGAGCATCCGCGTGTTCAGCGTGGTCGGCCGGTTCCTCGAGCACAGCCGGGCCTACCGGTTCCGGAACGGCGGGGAGCCCGAGTACTTCATCGGCTCCGCCGACTGGATGAAGCGCAACCTGAACAGCCGTGTCGAGACCATCATGCCGATCGTCGACCCCGCCCTGCAGCAAAAGCTGGACCGGTTCTTCGACGTCTACCAGCAGGACAACGCCTCGGCCTGGGACGGCCTCCCCGACGGCACCTACGTGAAGCGGGAGCCGGCGCCCGACGAAGCCCCGCGGACGGCCCAGGTGACCTTCATGGAGAACGCCCGCGCCGACGGGAAGGAGGCAGCGGAGGGGACCCGCGAGCCTCCCCGGCGCGCCACGGGCGGGAACCGCTGACCGCCGACCCGCCTTGGCCACGTATCTCATCGGCGACGTCCAGGGCTGTCACGCCACCCTCCTGCGGCTGGTGCGGCGCTTGCCCGCGGGCCCCGGCGACCGCCTCTGGTTCGTCGGCGACCTGGTGAACCGCGGCCCCCAATCCCTCGACGTGCTCCGCTGGATCCGCGACCAGGGCGATCGCGCGATCGCGGTGCTGGGCAACCACGACCTGCGCCTTCTCGCGGTGGCCGACGGGGTGCGCGAGCTGCGGGCGCGCGATACGTTCGGGGACGTGCTCGAGGCCCCGGACCGGGACGAGTTGCTCGACTGGCTGCGGGCCCGCCCCGTGCTGCACCGTGACGAGGAGGTCACCCTGGTGCACGCGGGTCTGCTGCCCGCCTGGACCCTCGACGAGGCGGCGGCGGCCGCGCGGGAGGCGGAGATCGCGTTACGGGGGGAGGGCCGCGCCGGCTTCCTGGGCCGGCTGCACGCCCGGCCCGTCCGTCCCTGGTCCCGGGAGCTCCCCCGGGACGAGCGGCTCCGGCTGGGCACGCTGGCGCTCACCTCGCTGCGGGTCGTCGGCCCCGACGGCCTGCCGCGCCCCGAGTTCAAGGGACCGCCGGAGGAGGCGCCCGCCGGCTGCGTCCCGTGGTTCGCCTTCCCCGGCCGCCGCTCCCGCGGCGGCACCGTTGCGTTCGGTCACTGGTCGGCGCTGGGCCTCCGGAACACGGAGGAACTCCTGGCCCTCGACACCGGCTGCGTCTGGGGCCGGGGCCTGGCGGCGGTCCGGCTGGAGGACCGCGTCGTCTTCCACGAGGCCACCGCCCCGGGGGACGCGGCCGTGATGTGAGACCGGAGGGAGGCGCCACGTCAGTCCGCGGTGTGGCGCATCGGGCACTCCACCCGCTCCGCCTCCGGCCGGAGGGCCCCGTCGCCGGGCCGGAAGCAGTCCCGGGGCTCGCAGCAGGTCTGGCAGACCCGCTTGTAGGCGCCGAACGCGAGCAGCTCCACGTCCGGGCAGAGGAGGCCCTCCTGCAGGGGTTCATCGCGGAGCAGGTCGGTGCTGAGGTACTTCTTGTTGTCGTCGGGGAATACCGTCACGACGACCCCGTTGCCGCCGAGGCTCTCCAGGACCTTCAGGGCGCCGAGGAAGTTCGCCCCCGAGGAGATCCCCACCCCGATGCCGAGGCGGCCCGCGAGCTTCTGCGCCATGAGGATGGCGTCACCGTCGTCCACGCTCACGACGTCGTCCAGGAAGGCCAGATCGACGATGGGCGGGATGAACTCGTCGGAGATCCCCTGGATACGGTGCTTGCCCCGCTTGCTCCCGGTGGAGAGGGTCGGCGAGTTGGCGGGCTCCAGTGGATGCAGCCGGATGTCCGGCCGCTGTTCGCGCAGGTAGCGGCCCACCCCCATGATCGTGCCTCCGGTGCCCACGCCGGCCACGAAGGCGTCGGGGACCAGGTCGTGGTAACGCAGCTGCCACCAGATCTCGGGACCGGTGGTGCCGGCGTGCGCGCCAACGTTGTCCTCGTTGGAGAACTGCCGCGGGAGGAACGCGCCCGGCGTGGCCTCGGCCCGCTCCTCGGCCATCCGGATGCTCCCGAGGAACCCCCCCTCCTTCGGGGAGACCAGCCGGATCTCGGCCCCCAGGCTGCGGATGAGGTCGATCCGTTCGCGGCTCATCCAGTCGGGCATGAAGATCGTCACCGGGTGGCCCAGGGCGCGTCCGATCCCCGCGATGGAGATCCCCGTATTGCCGCTCGTGGCCTCGAAAACCGGCGCCCCCGGGACGAGCAGTCCGCGCTCGTAGCCCCGCTGGACGATGTGCAGGGCCATCCGGTCCTTGATGCTGCCCGTCATGTTGGCGTTCTCGGCCTTCGCGTAGAGCACCCGGCGCTCGCCGCGGAAGCGGAACTCGATGACCAGCAGCGGGGAGTTCCCCACCAGGTGGGTCAATCCACGCAGGCGTGCCCCGATCTCCGGGGTGAGAACGCTCATTCGCCCCTCCCTTGCTCGCTCGAGCCCTCTAGAGCAAGGGACGCGCCAGGAGCGGGAAGCGTTCAGGCGAGCTTGCGCTTCAGGTCCGCCTCCAGCGCCCGGAACAGGTCCGCCGCCTGCCGGCGGGTGTCGTCTTCCGTCCCTAGGGTCTCGATGGCGTAGTCCGCCAGCCGCACCTTCTCCTCCACGGGCATCTGGGCCTCGATCCGTAGCAGGGCCTGATCGCGACTCAGCCCGTCCCGTCGTGCCAGCCTGCGGATCTGCTCCTCCCGGGAGCAATGGACCACCACGAGCTTGTCGAAGCGCTTGTGGGTCCCGGCCTCGATGAGCAGGGCGGCGTCGGTGACGACGATCCGGTCCTCTCCGAGCAGGCGGATCTCCTGGTGGAGGCGCTCCTCCTCCCGGACCACCAGGGGGTGCACGATGCCGTTCAGCGCCCAGCGCTCCCGGGGATCCGCGAAGACCCGCCGGCCGAGCGCCCCGCGGTCGATGGCCCCCCGCGGGCCCAGGATCTCCCGGCCGAAGCGCTCCACCACCGGGCCGTAGGCCGGGCCCCCGGGCTGCATCAGCTTGTGGGCGATCTCGTCCGCGTCGAGGATGATGGCGCCGAGGCGGGCGAGCTCGCGGGTGACGACGCTCTTCCCGCAGGCGATGCCGCCGGTCAGCCCGACGGCCAGGGTGCGGGCGATCACCGGTCCGCTGCGGCGAAGCTCCGGGCGGCCTGCAGCGTGTTCCGCAGCAGCAGGGCGACCGTCAGCGGCCCGACGCCCCCGGGGACCGGCGACAGCCAGCCGGCGACCTCGCGGACCTCGGGATGGACGTCGCCTACCAGGGTGCTTCCACGCTCCCGGACGGCCGCGAGGCGATCCGGGGCGTCCGGGAACAGCCTGCGAGCCGCATCCTCGGATTCGATCCGGTGGGTGCCGACGTCGACCACGGCGGCGCCCGGGCGCACGAACTCCCGGGTCACCATGGCCGGCCGGCCCACCGCCGCCACCAGGATGTCCGCCTCCCGGGCCACCGCGGGCAGGTCCCGGGTGCGGGAGTGGCAGACGGTCACGGTGGCGTGGGCCGCCAGCAGCAGGGCGGCCATCGGCTTGCCCACGATGTTCGAGCGGCCCAGCACCACGGCACGGCTGCCCTCCAGGGGGATGCCGGAACGTCGCAGGAGCTCCACGATCCCCGTCGGCGTGCAGGGGACGAGGGTCGGACGCCCCTGCCAGAGGCGTCCGACGTTGACCGGATGAAAGCCGTCGACGTCCTTGCGGGGATCGACGGCGTCCAGGACGGCCGCCTGGTCGACCTGCGCGGGGAGCGGAAGCTGCACCAGGATGCCGTGGACCTCCGGGTTCTCGTTCCGTCGCCGCACCTCCGCCAGGACGGCACCGGTGTCGACATCTTCGGGCATCCGCAGGAGGTTCGAGCGGATACCGACCTTCTCGGCGGCCCGGGCCTTGTTGCGGACGTAGACCTGGGAAGCCGGGTCGTCTCCGGCCAGGATCACCTCGAGGCCTGGGACGATCCCCGCCTCCGTACTCAGTGCCTTCACCTCCGACGCGATCTCGGAGCGGAGGACCGCCGCGAGGCGCTTGCCGTCCAGGACCTGGGCGCTCATTCCCCCGGGTCCTCGAGATACAGCTTCCGGAACCGCGCGGGGACGTCGAACGCGACGATCCCGTCGGACTCCAGCGTCAGGATCAGGCTGAACTCCTCCCACCGGTCACCCGGGATCTCCTCGAACACGAGCAGCTTCTTCGTTCGTCCCTCGGGAGCCAGGATGAACGGGCGGTCGTAGGCGACCTTCCGGATCTGATCCAGGGTGAGGGTGCGGTGCAGCGCCTGGTACAGGGAGCTGTAGTCCCGGGCGTACGCGAACTGCTCGTTGTCCGTGAGCACACGGCAGACGGAGGGGTTCATGTGGAGCGGCTGGCCGGTCCCGTTCTCGAGAAAGACCAGGAAGGTGTGGAAGCGGGTCTCCTCCCCCGGCGGCGTGGCGAAGGGATCGCCCTTGATGCCCAGCGTCGCCTCCATGATCTTGCGGCGGATCGGGCCCGTCACGTAGGAGACGGTCGCGGTCAGCCCTTCCCGGTAGACGGTGATCTCCTGCGCCCCGGCCCCGACGTCCGTGGCCTCCCCCACCGCGGGGACGATGGTGAACGGCGTCGGGGGCTTCTTGCGGGCAACGGCGGGGCCGGCCATCAGGGGAACGAACAGGGCGACCAGGCCGAGACCCACCGCCCTCCGGCGGGGCGTCGCCCGGCTCTGCGGGATGCCGCGGGATCGCATGGTTCCTCCGGGGTGCAGGCGGCTCAACCGGTCCGGAGCGCCTCGAGGACCTTGGCGGGATGATCGGCGGCCTTCGGCACCCTCGCCCAGTGCTTCCTCACCTTTCCCGACGGGTCGACCCACACCGTCGAGCGGATGACGCCCATGACCTTCTTGCCGTACATCATCTTCTCGCCGAAGGCGCCGTACTTCGTCATGACCTTCCGGTCGGGATCCGACAGCAGGGTGAAGGGGAGCTTGTACTTGCCGGCGAACTTCTCGTGGGACGCCGCGCCGTCGGGGGAGATCCCGAGGACCACGGCGTCTTCCTTCTGGATCTCCTTCCAGAGATCCCGGAAGCCGCAGGCCTCCTTCGTGCATCCGGGCGTGTCGTCCTTCGGATAGAAGTAGACGATGACGTTCTTGCCGCGCAGGTCCTTCAGGGAGACCTTCTCCCCCGCAGCGCTCTGCAGCGTGAAGGCCGGTGCGGCCCTGCCTTCCTCGATGGGCATCTGGCGTCCTCTCCTCTCCCGGTCCCGGGAGAACGACGAGGATATCCCAGGCCCCCTCGGGGAGCAACCGGCGGACCCGAAACCGTCGTTCTGGGCGGCATTCCTTGACGCTCTCCGACCCATGTGCTACAAGCAAGGGTTTCAACCTCCAAGGTCACCCTCCGGCGCGGCACGCTTCCGTGAGACCCGGAGGGGGCCGTCGGGAGTCGGTCGCCATGCCTCGGAAACGCAGAGCGCAGGCCGCGGTCCGGGAGACCCCCGCCCTCCGGCGTGAGCTGGACAGCTCCCCGCAGCTGCACGCCACGCCGGACCCGGTGGAGCCCGTGAACCGCCACGACCGGATCGTGATCCGGGGCGCCGCGGAGCACAATCTCAAGTCCATCGATCTCGAGATCCCCCGGGATCGCCTGGTGGTGATCACCGGGCTGTCCGGTTCCGGGAAGTCGTCGCTCGCGTTCGACACGATCTACGCGGAGGGCCAGCGCCGCTACGTCGAGTCGCTGTCGGCGTACGCGCGCCAGTTTCTGGAGCAGATGGAGAAGCCGAACGTCGAGTTCATCGACGGGCTGTCACCCGCGATCTCCATCGAGCAGCGGACCACCTCACGGAACCCCCGTTCCACCGTGGGCACCGTCACCGAGATCTACGACTACCTGAGGCTGCTCTACGCCCGTGTGGGGCGCGCTCACTGCCATCGCTGCGGGCAGGAGATCGCCAGCCAGACCGTGCAGCAGATCGCCGATCGCCTGCAGGAGTTGCCGGAGGGTACGCGATTGCAGCTCCTGGCCCCCATCGTGCGGGGCCGCAAGGGGGAGTACCGCCGGGAGCTCGACTCCGCGCTGCGCCGCGGCTTCGTCAGGGCCCGCGTCGACGGCGAGATCCACGAGCTCAGCCGGACCCCGAAGCTGGACAAGCGCTGCAAGCACAACATCGAGATCGTCGTGGACCGGCTCGTGGCCCGTGCCGACGACTCCCTCCGGAACCGGCTGACCGACAGCCTGGAGACCGCGCTGCGCCTGGGCGAGGGGCTGGTGATGGCCCTCAGCGAGGCCCCGGGAGGCGACGACACGGAGGAGACCCTGTTCTCCGAGAGGCTCGCCTGCATCGCGTGCGGCACCTCCATGCCGGAGATGTCGCCGCGGGCGTTCTCCTTCAACTCCCCGTACGGCGCCTGCCCGGACTGCGACGGCCTCGGCGTGCGCCGCGAGCTGGACGAGCGCAAGCTGATCCCGGATCCCTCGAAGTCGATCCTGGAGGGCGCGCTGGCCGCATCCGGGTGGAGCGGCAACTGGTTCATGGGCGTCCTCAAGGTCCTGAACCGCCGCACCCCCATCGACCCCAGGAAGCCGTGGGCCAAGCTCCCCCTCCCGGTGCGCCGACTGATCCTGTACGGCTCCGGCGATCGCGAATACGAGTTCGAGTACAAGTCCGACCGCAGCAAGTATTACTACAAGCGGTCCTTCGAGGGCGTGATCCCGAACCTCATGCGCCGCTACAAGGAGACGCACTCCGGGAAGGTCCGGGAGGAGATCGAGAAGTACATGGCGCTGAACCCCTGCTCCACATGCCGGGGCCGGCGGCTGCGCCCCGAGAGCCTGGCCGTGAAGTTCGCCGGACGCGGCGTCGACGAGATCACGTCCATGTCGGTGGAGCAGGCGGAGGAGACCTTCCGGGGGCTGCGGCTGTCCGCGAAGGAGGAGGAGATCGCCCGGCCGATCCTGAAGGAGATACGCGAGCGGCTGGGATTCCTGCGAAACGTCGGCCTCGGCTACCTGACGCTGGACCGGTCCGCCGCCACGCTGTCCGGAGGGGAGGGCCAGCGCATCCGGCTCGCCACCCAGATCGGCTCCCGGCTGACGGGCGTGCTCTACGTGCTGGACGAGCCCTCCATCGGCCTGCATCAGCGCGACAACCGCCGCCTCCTGGACGCCCTTCTGGCCATGCGGGACCTGGGAAACACCGTGATCGTCGTCGAGCACGACGAGGAGACCATCCGGAGGGCGGACTTCGTGGTCGACCTCGGACCCGGCGCCGGCGAGCACGGCGGCCGCGTCGTGGTCGCGGCCCCTCCCGGGGAGGTGGAGCGCTGCCCCGAGTCCCTCACCGGGCGCTACCTCTCCGGAGATCTGCGGATCGAGATCCCGGAGAAGCGCCGCAAGCCGCGACGCGCCCACCTCACGGTGGAGGGTGCCGCCCACCACAACCTGAAGAACCTCAAGGTGCGGTTGCCGCTGGGGCTGTTCACCGTGGTCACCGGCGTCTCGGGCTCCGGCAAGTCG